>DASPSK010000149.1:0-13184 GCA_035623975.1 Acidimicrobiales bacterium
CCCGGCCCGCCGCGGTGACCGGCGGCGTCATCTGGCTTGCTGGGCAACCACCACGAGGGGCTCGCTCAGGTTAAAGGCGTCGACCTCCACTGAGGGAGCCGCGCCCACCAGAGCTGCGAGGGCGCACTCGGCCGTGAGGTGGGCGGACTGCCCGCCGAAGAGGGTGACTTCGTTCTCGCTCCAGATGACTGGGGCGAGGAGCGTCCCCGCCGAGGAACGCAGCGAGGCGTGGAGGCCGACTGCCGGCGGGCCGCCGGGCGAGACGTTGGCGATGGTGAGCGAGGTGCGCGCCAGCCCGGCCTGGCACGAGAAGGCGGCGGTCGCTTCGAGCGCCGGCGCCGGCAGCCGTTCCAGCCCGCGGAGATCGGCGAAGCTCGCCGTCGGCGTGTACTGCCACGTGGTGTGCTCGACATCGAGCACGTCGGGGGTGCTCGAGAGCCAGTAGACGTTCCTGCTCACGGCTTCGCCGCCCTCCCCGACGAGGTCGAGCTCGAGGAAGTGCGCGGTGGCCGCGCCGGGAGCCGCCGGCGGAGCCTCCACCGGCAGGCCGGGCAAGGCCAGCGTCTCGCCCGCGCCGACACCAGGCACGTCCGCCGTGCGAGACACGACGACTTCGCCCTCGGCCGTGCGAACTCGCACCGTCGCCACCAGGGCGCCCGTGCGGAGGGGAGTCCGGTTGACGATCCGCACCCCTCGGTCTGCGTAGTCGTACTGGATGTGCACCGGCTCGTTGGCCTTCTTCGTGCCGAAATAGGCGCCGGCGGGATCGAGATAGTGGTCCCACAACTGCCAGTTGAGGCTCGGCCAGGCGCTGTTGAGCATCCAGTAGACGACGCCCGTGGCCGGCTCGTCCGCGTGCGTTCGGCTGCCGAAGGCCTCGAATTGCGCTCTCGTCGCCTCGTAACTGGCCAGCTGCGCCTTGGAAACGAAATCCCTCAGGCTGCGCGGCTCGCCGTAGCGAGCGGACAGGGCCCGGTGGAAGATCGCGAGGTTGTCGAACTCCGAAGGCGGACCGGCGTGGAACTGCTTGGCGGAGGGCTCGCGCCACAACTGCTCGAGCTCGGCGGGAGAGAGCATCTTCTCGAGGCTTGCGAGGCGGGGGACGTTGTTGCCGGCGCTCGTCTCGGAGTTGAAACCCACGGCGCCCCCGAGCTCGGCATCGCGGCGGTACCAGTAGACGGGAGGCACCCAGGCATACGGGCCGGTCATCTTCATGCCGGACGGGCCGGCCTCCTCGGTGCCCATCACGGTCGCCGAGGAGATGACGGGGAGATCCCAGCGCGCCCGGGCGAGGGCGTCCACGTAGGCGCGGGAGGCCCGAGGCTCGGGGGGGAAATCGCTCCCGAGGAGGAAGCCGATCACGCACGGGTGGTTCCCGAGGGCGAAGGCCTCCGCCTCCATGGAGCGGGCGGCGACGTCGAAGTCGTGCTCGTCCCAGGGACTGCCCCCCGTGCCGGCGTGCGCCTCCCACTTGTTGCAGCACTCCCAACCCGGGAGCACGAGCAGGCCGCGCTCGTCCGCCATCTCGAAGAACTCCGGGTTCTCCCCCTTGCCCTCCAAGCGGATCGTGTTGAGCCCGATGTCGAGCGTGTAGGCGAGCTCGTCGGCGATGCGCTGCGGGTCGTGGCGCAAGAAGAGGTCCGGCGACCAGCCGGCCCCGCGGATCGGGACTCTCTGACCGTTCACGTAGAACCAGCGTCCACCCCCGGGGGCGAGCTCGCTCGTGACAGAACGCAGGCCGAAACTCGTCGCCGCCCGGTCGCTCACGGCTCCATCCACGTAGGCGACGACCTCGAGCTCGTAGAGCGGCTGGGAACCGCGACCGGCCGGCCACCACAGAGCAGGGCGCGAGATGCCCGTGTCCGCCCTCAGCTCCTGCGTGGCGCCGCGGGCGAGAGAAAGGCTGCTTCGGAGGGAGATCTGGCCCGTCGGCCCGCCGATGTTCAACCTCAGATCGGCCACGACGGGCGCATCGGTCAGGTTGACGACGTCGCAGCTGATCTCGAGCGACGCCGCCTCGCCTGCCGGCGAGAGCTCGACGGTGACGCGAGGGCGGGCAAGGCGGACCGGGCCCGAGGAAAGGAGAACGACGTCGCGCCAGATGCCCATGTTGTTGTCGGGCGGCCACTGGTTCCAGTCCACCCATCCGATCGACAAGTCGGTCATGGGCCCACCCGGGTAGACGAGGTAGGCGACGGCATTCTCGCCCGGATGCACGAGATGGGTGATGTCGAAGGTGTTCGACGTGTAGGCGCCGGCGATGGCGTCGCGGCCGGCGACCTTTTCGCCGTTGACCCACAGGTCCGCCCGGGGGATGATCCCGTCCGAGCGGACGGCCACGTGCGAGCCCAACATGGCCGCCGCCCGGAAGGTAGTCCTGAACCACCAGGGCGAGTCGAACATGGCGCCGTCGACGTCGTCGCGCAGGCGCGTCGAGTAACTCAGATCGGCGAAGCGCCCGGCGTGCAACAACGCCGCCATCACCGTCGAGCGGGCGGGGGCCTCGTACCATCCGCTCGGGCGGTAACCCGGCTGGGAGATGCTCGTGGCCTCAGCCGGGTCGCTCACCGACGACTGCACCTGCCAGGAGCGGACGGCGGTGGCCTGGCCGCGGCCTTCTATTCGGGTGGGGACGTGCGCCATCTCGCCAGCATCGCGCGCCTGGTTGGGCACACCCTGAAGTCGTTGTTGCGAATCGGGACCTCGCCGCGTGTTAACAAGCATGAGTTGCCTCGCGGAGGAGTCCACGGCAGTGGAGCTGGTCCCGGAAGAGGAGTTCAGCGACTTCTTCGAGCGCACGCAGCGAAAGCTGCTGGCGCAGGCTTACCTCCTCACGGGCGACCGCCAGGATGCCCAGGACCTCGTGCAGGAGACCTACCTGCGGGCGTGGCGTGGTTGGGGACGGGTCGCGGGGATGGACAGTCCCGAGGCCTGGCTCCGCCGGGTCCTCTACAACCTGGCGGTGGGGCGCTGGCGCCGCCTGGCGGTTCGCCGCTCTCGAAACGGCTCCTTCGACGTGCCCCTCTCGGTGCCGGGCACCTCCATCGGGCATCTCGACGTCGTGAAGGTCCTCCAGTCCCTGCCCCCGAAACAACGGCAAGCCTTGGTGCTGACCGCTTTCGTGGGCCTGAGCACCGCAGAGGCGGCCAAAGAGATGAGAGCAAGCGAAGGCACGGTGCGGGTATGGGTATCCCGAGCCCGCGCCAGAGTGGCCGAGGCGCTGGGTCTCGACGTCCTCTCCGCCGCGAGAAAGGGTGAGGCCGATGCCGGCTGATGAGCGATCCCGTCCGGAGGAGCGGTCAGTTGACGAGCTCGTGCATGCCGCGGGCGCGGCCGCAACGGAATTCGACTGGGGGCTGCGCGCGAGCGACGTCATCAACGACACGCGGCGATCTCCCTCGAAGAGGCTGCGGCGAGGCCTCGCCGTCGCCCTGCTCGTCGCCGCCATCGTGGCGGTGTTCGTCGCGCCGCTGCCCCAGCTGCACCTCTTTGGCTCCAAATCTCACGGCGCCGCGGGCGCCACCTCCACGAGCCGACCGGTCGGCTCTTCTGGAGGGGGCACGTCTCCTTACTCGGTGCTTGCCGTTCACTTCTTGAGCTCCCACACGGGTTGGGTGGTGACCGGGGGCCCGGGTACCCAGGATCGCCTCCTCGTCACGGCGAACGGTGGACAGAGCTGGCGCGACGTCACCCCGCCGGGAGCCGACCGCGACAACGTAGCGCTCATCTCGCCGGGACCGACGATCAGCGGGACGTTTCTCAGCGCTTCCACATGGTGGATCGGCGGCTCGCAGACCATCACGGGCCGGATCACCGTGTACGAGACGACCGACGGCGGGCGGACCTGGCAGCAGCGCGGCCGAACCCTCCCCGGCACGGCTGATTCCCTCTTCTTCCTGAAGGACGGCCACGGCTGGCTCGAGGCAGACAACGGTGCCGCCATGGGATGGAACCCCGTCACCATCTACGGCACAAGCAACGGAGCCTTGACGTGGACTGAGCTGTCGAAGAGCCCGGCCATGCCCGCCGAGAAGGGCACGCCGGGCGCATTGCAGGGCGGTTGCGACAAGACCGGCCTCACGTTCGTCAACAACACCGCTGGCTGGGCCACCATGGATTGCCCCGGCGGTGCCGAGGTGTTGGCGAGCACGAATGACGGCGGCCGCCGGTGGTCACCGGTCGATCTGCACGTCAGCCCTCCTGCCGGCGCCCTCGCCTGGCCAGCGGTGTTCTCCTCGCCCGCGAGTGGCGCCGTCGGCCTTGCCATGCCTGAGTACGAGAACCTCGTCTACACCACGACGAATGGCGGAAGCAGCTGGACTGCGCACTCCACGCCGGCCGGGCGGGCTGTCGCCTCTGCCTTCATCGACGTCGTGTCGCCGACGGTGTGGGTGGTCAGTTCGGGTACGTCGCTCTACGTCACGGCCGATGCCGGGCACTCGTGGTCGACGGTTCGAACCTTCTTCAACATGCGGGACTACGAGATCGATTTCACCAGCGCCCAGAACGGTTGGGCATGGAACATCGACCAGTCCTTCATGCGGCACACGACGAACGGCGGCCGGACCTGGTCGACCTCGTACTTCGTTGGGCAGAGAGTCACTCACGGCGAGCAGTGAGAAGCAGCGGCTGGTCCGTGAGTGATGCCGCCGCAGCGACCGGGCCGAGTGGCTAAGGGCGGGCGTCGCCCCATTGCAGGCCGCTTGCCGTGAGCCCGTAGGGGGTTTCTTCGTAGGTCGTGAAGAGCGAGATCGGCGGTGAGTAGGCGTGGATGCTGACGGCGGGCCGCCCCGACTCGTGCCTCATGTCGTGCACGTGGGCGGGGCCGAAGCACCCGGAGGATCCTGGGCCGAAGCGGCGGGCGTGGAGGGCGGCGCCCGCGTTCGTCCGGTAGCGCTCATTCAGGCTGCCGTCCGCCACCCAGAAGCCCCCCGATGACCCACCGTGGTCGTGCCAGTCCGTTTCCTGCTCCACCTCCCAGGAGAGGAGGCGGACCTCGAAGTTCGCCGTCCGATGGAGGATGAGCCACCAACGCCGCTCCGGACTGTCGACGACGAGGTCGCGCCAGAGCTCCGCCCGCGCGGCCACCTCCCCGGCGACGTGCTCCAGCTCGGTCGGGGTGAGCCGCTCATCCCGCAGCCGGAGGGAGTCCAACAGGGCGCCGATCGCCACCGCCCGATCCGCCGGTGCCTCGCTCGTCTTCGAGAGGGTTCGTAACGTCATGTCTTCTATAGTATTACTCGCGAAGGCCCCTATGGTGACATTCCCTCGCAGGGTCGCGACCCGCATTCAGATCGGCGCTCGAGACACACCTCCGCCGCGACTGTGTGCGCAGATTGATCGCACAGGCCGTCCCTGATCGCTGCCGGCACTCAGATCGGCGGAGGAGGACGCATCGCCGGAGATCTGTGCGCCCAGCCCGATTGAACGGACACGATCGAACGGACACTGTGAACGGACCGGCGCCCGCCGGCGGGAATCCAAAGACCACCGGACTTCGTACATGGAGAGGTGAGCACACCCGCCCTCCGCGACAGCACCGGCGCCTCCCCCGTCCCGGCGCCCTCCGGGCCCTCGAGCCCCTCGGCGGCCGACGCCCTCGCACGGGTGGTCGGCGCTGGTCTGCTCCTCGCCAGCGGCGGGATCCATCTCGACCTCTATCTGACGGGGTATCGATCCATTCCGACCATCGGCTGGATGTTCCTCCTCCAGATCGTCACGGCCTTCGCCCTCGGCCTCGGCGTCCTCGCCACGGGCGTGCGCGGCCTCGGCCCCAAGCGGAAGGTGATCGGTGTCTCGCCCCAGCAGCTGATCACCGCCGCCGGAGCGCTCTTCGCCCTCGCCACCCTCGCCGGCTACCTCCTCAGCCTCCGCGTCGGCCTCTTCGGCTTCAGGGAGGTCCGCACCACGGCCGGCATGGCGGCCGGGATCGCGGAGATCGGCGCCTTCCTCCTGCTCGGTTGGCTCGCAACCGCGAGTGCCCGCCGCGCCCTCACGAAGGCAGCTCTCCTCGGTCCGCTCGCCCTCGTGGCGACGGTCCTCCTGATCCTGGCCGAGTCGAGCGCCGCCTCCGCCGGCGGATCACCGAAACCCGCCGCCGCCGTGCCCGGCAGATCCGAGATCACCATCGTCATCAAGGACTTCGCCTTTCATCCCTCCGACCCGAGGGCGCGCCCGGGCGAGCGGATCCTCGTCGAGAACGAGGACGCCGTCGCCCACACGTTCTCGACCCACCCCGGCGTGCCTCCGGCAGACGCCTTCACCACCGGCGCCATCGCCCCGGGCGGCTCGAAGGTCGTGACGGCCCCGTCGGCCCCGGGCGAGTACCCCTTCCTCTGCCTCATCCACACGTTCATGACCGGCACCCTGATCGTGACCGCTTCCGGCTGAGGCCACCCGTCGGCTCGCGCCCGGCGCGGTAGTGCCTTTCGGACACATGTGTCCGGATCTCACTACCAAGCGCTGGCCGGGCCGGGAGTCGGCGCCGTCACGCTCCCGTGCGGTCACGCTCGGCAGCCGCCAACTGTCGCCGAAACCCGCTCACCGTCACCTCGACGACGACGTTGTGAGCACGCACGAGGACGGGGTGCGCCAAGCGGCTGGCAAGGCGCATCGATCGCTGCATCATCTCCACCTTCCAGGCCACCTCGGCCCGGGTGCCCCCAGCGATCCGGTGGAGCCGGAGCCGGGCGTCACCTTCCAGGTCACCGTGCACGCGGGCGTCGATCAGGTTCGGGCGCCGGCACCGGACGAGCTCCACTTGGACGCGCATGCGGTACGGGAGCGGCGGCACGACGACACCGCGCAACACCGAGCCGGTACGCAGCGACCCACCCTCGATCGTGAACTCCCGCAGCCACGGCCACCAGGACTCGAACGCCTCGGTGTCCTCGATCGCCGCCCACAGGGCGGCCGGGGTCACGGGGAACTCGAACTCGCGCCGGTACTCTATGACGGGAGGCGCCAGGGCCACGCAGCCAACGCTAAGGCCTCGATACGCTTCGCTCGTGCCGAGGTTGGAGCTCGACGCCGCCAGGCAGGCCCGTGGCAAGCTCGCGGACGATGCCTGACCGACTACCGCACGACGCTGTGCGCCGGAGCTACGACGCCGTGGCCGAGGAGTACGCGGCCCGGTTGAACGACGAGCTCGACTACAAGCCCTTCGATCGCGCCTTGCTGGCGGCCCTCATCGAGGAGACGGAGCCCGACACCGTCACGGCCGATGTCGGCTGTGGGCCGGCCCACGTGGCGGCGTGGCTGAAGGCTCACGGCGCCGACTCCGTCGGCATCGATCTCTCGCCTGCCATGATCGAGCTCGCCCATCGCCTCCACCCCGAGGTCCCCGTCTGGGTGGGAGATTTCCTTGCTCTCCCGGCGGACGAGGGCGAGTTCGGCGCTGTCGTGGCGCTCTATGCCATCATCCATCTCGAGCCGCACGAGCGCCCGATCGCCTTCGCCGAGCTCCACAGAGTGCTCCGCCCGGGCGGGCTCTTGCTCCTTGCGTTCCACGTCGGCACGGAAGTCCAGCATCGCGACGAGTGGCTGGGTCAGGAGGTCGACATCGACTTCCACCTCCTCGAGCCGGCGACGATCGTGCAGCAGCTCGAGGGGGCGGGTTTCGCCTTGGAGGTCGCCGCCGAGCGGGTCGCCTATCCCGAGGAGGTCGACACGCGGCGGGCGTACCTGCTCGCCCGACGCCCCGCCTGACCGTCGCCGACGCGGGGCTACGGCTCGTCGACGACGCTGGCCACGTGGGCGGCGACCTTGGCGTCGAGCTGTTCGGCAACGGCCTCGTCGTTCGCCAGCTCGCCCTCGATGCTGGTGTCGCCGAAGGCGAGGACGCCCATGTCGGCGAACGCCTTTGTGATGCGCGGCCCCCAGAGACCGATGTCTTTCAGGACCGGGACGATCCGCATGAACAGGTAGCTGCGGAAGAGTCGCTGGGTCTCGCTCTCGGCCACGTACTGGGCGACCTCCGCCGGGAGCCCGAGGCGCTCCCACACCTCCTCACCGAGGAAGCGGTCCCGCATGCGGTAGCAGGCGTCCACGCAGAACTCTTCCCGCTCGTCCCGCTCGGCGTCGCTCAGCTGCGGGTAGTAGTCCCGCAGGGCGAGGCGACCGAACATGACGTGACGCGCCTCGTCCTGCATGACGTAGGCGTTGAGGGCCTGCCCGAGCGGTTCCGTCGCCATGTTGCGGATGAAGCCGAAGGCGGCAAGAGCAAGTCCCTCTATGAGCACCTGCATCCCGAGGTAGGTCATGTCCCACCGCTGGTCGGAGATGACGTCGTCGAGGAGGCTCTTCAGGTTGTAGTTGAGCGGGTAGACGAGCTGGAGCTTCTCGTAGAGGTAGCGCGAGTAGACCTCCACGTGGCGAGCCTCGTCGATCACCTGGGTGGCGGCGTAGTACTTGGAGTCGATGTCTGGCACGGTCTGCACGATCTTGGCCGTGCAGATGAGGGCGCCCTGCTCGCCGTGCATGAACTGGCTGAACCGCCAGGCCTCGACGTGGCGGCGGGCCTCGCCCTTCTCGGCCTCGGTCATCTTCTCCCACCAGGTCGTGCCGAAGAGCGGGTGGATCTCGTCCGGAAACCCGAGCGGGTTCTCGAAGTCCACCTCCTGCGACCAGTCGAGGCGGTCCTTTCCGATCCACTGCCGGCGGGTGCCCTTGTCGTACAGACGCAGGAGCTGGTCGCGCCCGCCGGTGTAGTCGAAGTCGAACACCGTCGTCGCAGGCGAGTCGATGGGCCAGGACTTCGAGTACCCGGCTGCCACTTCCTCGAAGGTTTCCTTGGCGCTGTCTCCCATGATCATCCCCGTTCGATCCAACCGCTCCGGCCGCACTGTAGGCGCGGGGCGGGGGCACGGTCGACGGGAGGACTGAGCTCCCCCGGCGACGGTGGCGGTGTTCCGGGCGGGTTTCTTGCCGCAGGTCGACGAGTCAGCTCGCCAGGACGGAGCGACTGCGATGGCGGTAGGCGCTCAGCGCTCCGCCGGCGTCCGGTGGCGGCCGCCCTCGCTCCCATGGTCGCGGTACAGGCCGGTCCGCCGGTAGCGGATGTTCATGCGCCGGACGCGGGCGTTGTGGGCGTCAACGAGCCGGGTGCGCTCGGCTTGGTCGTCGCAGGCCGCCAGCTTCTCCTCGAGGGCTTGGCGCATGCGGGTGATCCGCTGCCCGTCGGTGAGCACCTCCGGCTCGGCCGGGTCCTGGCGAACCGGAACGCCGAACTGGCCGCCGTCGGGGCGCGTCCGGGCGGCAATGCGCGGGATGTCGAGCTCCTCGCGCAGGGCCAGCTGGTCGTTCGACTTGTTGACGCCGATCGCCACGACGTGCAACGGTCGGATGCACGCGTCCACGCAGGCGGGCTTCGTGCAGTAGTCGAAGCCGGCGCCCACTCTCTCTTCGGAGACGAGGCCTCCACAATGACGGCAGTTCAAGGCTTGGCTGCGTCTTTCCACGACAAACCGAGTGCGGTGACGGCCCCGGGGACCCCCATCGTCCGAGCGCCACGGCCATTTTACGGTCCTGCGCCCGTCCGCCGGCTGGTCGTCGTCGGCGTCGGCGTCAGTCGTGGGCGGCGTACGCGCCCCGAGGGCGCAGCGTGGGGGGTTTCTTTGGCGTTCTGGAGTGCGCAGGGGACACATCTGTCCCCTCTACTCTCCAGAACCACGGGCAGAGCCCCTCAGCTCCCCCGCTTCAGCTCCCCCGCTCGCCCAAGAAACCCGGCGTCTCCCGCCGCTTCAGGGGCGCGCCACCGAGGTCGCCGCCGGCAGCGTCTCCTCGCCGTGGCTGTGTCCGTCGGCATGCTCGTGCCCCTTGGAGTGCGTGTGCTCCTCCGGGTAGGACCGGCCGCTGACGTGCGACGTCGGGGCGTGCACATCGAGGTCGCTTCCCTGCATCCGTTGGGCGAGGCGCAGGTGATACAGGAGGAGGAGCTGCACCACGGCGAGCGGCTCGCTGCGCTCTCCGGGCTCGATCACACCGAGGGACTCCGGCACCTCGTCGTTCAGGCCCAGGCTGTTCCAGATGGCCTCCTCCACCTGACGGGTGAGCTCGCGGGAGGCGTAGGCGTGCACGTGGAGGGCATCGACCGGTTTGCCGTCGATGTCGCGGGCGAGCTTGAGATGGATGGCTTCCCGCGTGTCCTCCGTGAGAATGGCCGAGAGGTCGGGATGGGGCGCCGTCGGTCGCAGCAGGATCGTGGCCGAGAGCGCCCCGTCGGCGACAGTGCGGCCCTCGATGGGGGCGAAGCGGACGACGATGTCAGCCCATTGCCGCTGGGGACGGATGAAGGCAGCAGCCTCCGGCTCGCGTCTCTCCAGATCCTCGAGGACCTGTTCGGCCTTGTAGCCACGCTCACGGGTGTCCCGCTTGACCTTCCAGGCGCGACGGATCTCCTCGGGAGGATCCAGATAGACGGTCAGGTCGAAGCACGCCCGCGAGAGGCGGTTGTAGAGCGGGAGGAGACCTTCCACGATCACGTACGCGCCCGGCTCGAAGAGGACCGGCCGCTCCAGCGTCCCGTCGCGGTGGTTGTACACCGGCTTCAGGATGGGCTCCCCCATCGCCACGAGCTGGAGGTGCTGCTCCATGATCCCGACGTAATTACAAGCCGGGTTGAGGGGAGTGAAAGGCATGCCCTTTCGCTCCTGGCGGTCGTACCGGTGGTAGTCGTCGACGCAGAACGAGGTGATGCCCTCGCCGCCCATGGCTGCCACGAGCCCGCGGGTGAGCGTCGTCTTGCCGGCAGCGCTGTCGCCGGCGACAGCCAGCATGATCGGTCGGTGGGCACCGTCCCGGCTCGCCTGGCGAATGACGACTCGCTTGGGGCTCACCGGGGCGCGATCCGGGTTCGGGAGGTCCCCATGTCTCCATGGTACGGAGGGACTGGCGTGTCGGCATCCCCCAAAAGGGGGAGCCGGTGCGGGACCGTGGCTCGCTTCGGAGGGAGGAGGCTTCACCCCACAGAGGGATGACGCGCTCCCTAGGCTGGGCAGGAGTGGCTCCGATACGCATCCTGGTCGTCGACGACCACCAGATGGTTCTCGATGGCCTGTGCGCCATGCTTCGCCCCTTTGCCGAGGAGGCGGTCGTGGTGGCGGCCACGACCGAGCCGGCCGAAGCACGCCGGCTGACAGCCGAGCTGCACCCCGACGTCGTCCTCGTCGACGTGCGCATGAAGGCAATGAGCGGTTTCGAGCTGTGCGAGCAGCTCCGGCGGGACGACCCCGACGTCAAGGTCGTACTGCTCACCGTCTACGACGACGAGCAGTACCTCTTTCAAGGGTTGCGGGCGGGGGCGGCCGGCTACCTCACCAAGCAGGTCGTCGCCGAGGATCTGCTCGCCCACCTTCGCCGAGTCCTCGCCGGAGAGGTCGTGGTCGACTCGGCGCTGGCGGGCAGGGTGGCCCTCTCCGCCGCCCGCCTCGACCGGGGCGAGTTCTGGCCGGGCGCTCACCTCGGGCTCAGCCAGCGCGAGAGCGAGGTGCTGGAGCTGATGGTCCACGGCAACTCCAACCGCGCCATCGCCGCCCGCCTCCTGCTCGGGGAGGAGACCGTGAAGACCCATGTCCGTTCCATCTTCCGCAAGCTGGACGTGACGGACCGCACCCAGGCCGTGGCGTTCGCCCTCCGTGAAGGGATCTTTCTGTGAGTGAGCCCGTGGACGAGCGGGGCCGCTCGCCCCGCGGTGACGAGCCGGGCAGCTCCGGCTCCGACGACGCCGCCTGGGCCGACCTGCTGCGCCAGATCATCGATCTCAGCGCCGAGGAGCACAACCTGCGCGTCGTCCTCCGGCGGGTGGCGGAGCTGGTGGTGGCGGTCACGCGAGCCGATGCGTGCTTCGTCCACGTGGTCGAGCGGGATGCCGCCGAAGTCGTCCTCATGGGGGCCACGCCAGCCGAGTTCGAGCCCATGGTCGGCAACGTTCGGCTCCCGCTCGGCGAGGGGGTCGCCGGTTGGGTCGCTCAGCGGGGGCAACCGGCCCTCGTGGAAGACAAGTGGAAGGACCCGCGCTACCGGTACATCCCTGCGCTGCGCGGCGAGGAGTTCAGCTCCCTTGTGTCGGTTCCCCTCCTCAGGCCTCACGGCATCGTCGGTGCCCTCAATGTGCATGCCCGCCGGCCCCGCCACTTCGACGACCAGGACGTCGAACGCCTCAGCAACGTCGCCAGCCTGCTGGCGGGCATCGTGGAGAACGCCGTTCTCTACGACCGGCTGGTGCAGCGAGAAGCCGAGCTGGAGCGCTTCGCCGCCCGCACGATCGAGCTGCAGGAGCTGGACCGACGGCGGATCGCCGCCGACATTCACGACGGCATCAGCCAGCGTCTCGTAAGCGCCTGGTACCACCTGCGGGCGGCCCAGGCGACTGAGGCCGATCCCGCAGCCCAGGCGGAGTTCCGCGCCATCGAAGGGCTGCTCTCGGACGCCCTCGAGGAGGCACGGCGGGCGATCGGCGGACTGCGACCGGCCGTACTCGACGACCTCGGCCTCGCCGCCGCCATCACGAGCGTGGCCGCCTCGCTGAGCGATCAGCTCGACATCGAGCTCGATCTGGCCGAGTGCGAGCTGGCGCCCCACGTGGAGGTCTCCCTCTTCCGCATCGTCCAGGAGGCGCTGCAGAACGTCGTCAAACACGCGGGTGCTTCCCGGGTGGAGGTCTCGCTCCAGTCGGAGGAAGAGGGCGTCACGCTCGTGATCGAGGACGACGGCCGGGGTTTCGATCCCGACACGGCCCGAGGGCCGACGTCCTACGGGCTGAGCGGTATGCAGGAACGGGCCAGCCTGCTCGGCGCCAACCTCGAGATCCGGTCGCAGCCGGGCGACGGCACGAGGATCGTGATCCACATCCCGCCGCAGCTACGGACGACCGCAGACGAAGCGGACGTGCCCGCCGCCGCCCTCCCTCCGCCCTGAGCCGGCGCCCGCAGTGGGCAGCACGGTTGGCGGCACGCCGACCGTGACGTCCTCCGGCTGAGGCCATCCACCCGCTCGCGCCTCTATGTGGTAGTGCCTTACGGACACATGTGTCCGGAACTCACTACCAAGCCCCCGGGCGAGGCGCTGCCATCACCCTCCCGTGCAGTCATACTCGGCGGCCGCCAACCGCGCGGTAGCGGCCGCCCTCAGTCGGCCAGGGCGGGTTTGCCGTCGGGGGCGTCGGCGGCGTCCGTGACGGCGTCGGC
>DASPSK010000020.1:0-9232 GCA_035623975.1 Acidimicrobiales bacterium
CCGGAAGCTCTCCTGGGGCGACCTGATGATCTTCGCCGGCAACTGTGCCCTCGAATCGATGGGGTTCAAGACGTTCGGCTTCGGCGGCGGGCGGGAGGACATCTGGGAGCCGGAAGAGGACATTGACTGGGGGCCTGAGGACACGTGGCTTGGCGACGAGCGCTACAGCGGCGACAGGCAACTGGAAGGTCCTCTCGGGGCCGTGCAGATGGGCCTCATCTACGTCAATCCACAGGGGCCGAACGGCAACCCGGATCCGCTTGCTGCCGCCAGGGACATTCGAGAGACGTTCCGCCGCATGGCGATGAACGACGAGGAGACGGTGGCGCTCATTGCCGGCGGGCACACCTTCGGCAAAACCCATGGCGCTGTTCCTGAGGTCCCCTATGTCGGTCCCGCACCCGAGGGCGCCAGCCTCGAGGAGCAAGGGCTTGGCTGGAGGAACAGCTTCGGTAGCGGCAAGGGGGATGACACGTTCACCAGCGGTTTGGAGGGCGCATGGACCACCAACCCGGTGAGGTGGGACAACGGTTTCTTCGACAACCTCTTCAGGTACGAATGGGAGCTGACGACGAGCCCTGCCGGTGCGAAACAGTGGACTCCCACGGACCCGTCTGCACAGGGCACGGTGCCGGATGCTCACGATCCGTCGAAGAGGCACGCCCCCATGATGCTGACGACGGATCTCGCGCTGAAGATGGATCCGATCTACGGGCCGATTTCGAAGCGCTTCCATGAGAACCCGGACCAGTGCGCAGAAGCCTTCGCCAGGGCGTGGTACAAGCTGACGCACCGGGACATGGGACCCGTCTCGCGCTACCTCGGCCCGTTGGTTCCTTCCGAGCCGCAGCTGTGGCAGGACCCCGTCCCCAAGGTGGATCATGAACTGATCGGGGAGGAGGACATCGCTGCTCTCAAAGGCAAGATCCTCGCATCAGGACTGTCCATTTCCCAGCTGGTCTCAACGGCCTGGGCGTCCGCGGCCTCCTTCCGCGGCACGGACAAGCGCGGCGGGGCGAACGGGGCACGGATTCGCCTTGCGCCGCAAAAGGACTGGGAGGTCAACAACCCCGCCGAACTGGCCGGTGTGCTGCGGAGCCTGGATGAGATCCGACAGGACTTCAACAGCTCCCAGTCCGGCGGGAAGAGAGTCTCCCTCGCCGACCTGATCGTGCTCGGCGGGTGCGCCGCCGTCGAGCACGCGGCGAAGAACGCCGGGCACGACATAACGGTTCCTTTCGCGCCGGGGCGCACGGACGCCTTGCAGGAGCAAACCGACGTCGAGTCCTTCGCCGTGCTCGAACCGATCGCAGACGGGTTCCGCAACTACGTCCAGGCCGGACAGAAGTTGCCGCCCGAGCACCTGCTGGTGGAGCGCGCCAACCTGCTGACGTTGACCGCTCCCCAGATGACGGTGCTCGTCGGTGGTATGCGTGCCCTCAACGCCAACTTCGCTCGGTCCGAGAACGGCGTCTTCACCAAGAGGCCCGAGACGTTGACCAACGACTTCTTCGTGAACCTGCTCGACATGAGCACGGAGTGGAAGGTGTCCGCCTCATCTGAGAACGTCTACGAGGGTCGCGATCGCGCTACGGGCGAGCTCAAGTGGACCGGCACCGCCGTCGACCTCGTCTTTGGTTCCAACTCCCAGCTCCGAGCCATCGCGGAGGTCTACGCGTGTGACGACGCCAAGGAGTCGTTTGTGCGCGACTTCGTGGCAGCGTGGGACAAGGTCATGAACCTCGATCGCTTCGACCTCGACTGATCGCCGTCCCGGCTTCGTGACCGGTTCACAGCCGAACCGGTCACGAAGCCACCGCCGAACCCACCACCGGACCCCACGCGAGTCAGTGGTACACCTTCGCAGCGAAGGGCGACCGGTGGCGACCGAGTTGGAGGCATGCGATGGGACACAAGGCGAGAGTGGAGCTCGTGCTCGACTGTGCAGCGCCAAGGAGGCTCGCGCAGTTCTGGCGCCAAGCGCTCGACTATCTCGACTACTACGCGGATGCGCAGTGGGCTGTGCTCGTCCCCAAGGAAGGGGTCGCCTCGCCGCTTGTGCTTCAGGGCGTGCCCGAAGCCAAAGCCGGCAAGAACCGCATGCACCTCGACATCGTGGTTGACGATATCGAAGCCGAGATCCGCCGGCTACAAGGACTCGGCGCTCGTCGCCTCGACGAAGGCGTGCAGAGCTTCGGGGGGACCCGGTGGGTGAGAATGTCTGACCCCGAGGAGAACGAGTTCTGCGTCTCCACCGGGATCGAGTGGTAAGGGTTCGAGGCTGCAGCACCATCCGGGCTGCGTTCCGACTGCCGCCCTCAGCCGACCGCCTTGTTGAGGGAGCGGAGCCCGCCCCAGGCGAATCCCGCCAGCCGCTCGGCGAGCTGCTGCGCCTCTTCGATCGACTCCGTCGCCGTGGGGCCCTTGGCGGCGCGGGCGCGCAACCAGTCGCGGGTGACGCCTTCGGTCATGCCGACGACGGCGGCCGCCAGCGTCCGCCGGTGGTCCTCGTCGATGTCGGCATCGAAAAGGGGCGCGAGGAACTCGGCGATCGAGTCCTCGATGGTGCGGAGGCCACGTGCCAGCTCCGCGTCGTGAGGCGAGTCGAAGAGCATTCGCACGGCTGACTGGTTGTCGATCGTGAAGCGGAAGTACGCCTCGAAACCCTCCTCCACCTGACGCCGCGTCCTCGGACCTGACCCGGCGGCGACTGCGAGGGCACCGATGAGGCGAGCGGCCACGTCGTCGATGAGCTCGAGGTAAAGGGCTCGCTTGGAATCGAAGTGCTGATAGAGGAGGGGCTTCGTCACGCCGGCGGCCGTGGCGATGTCCTCCATCGTCGTGGCGTTGAACCCGTTCGTCGCGAAGGTCTCGAGCGCCACGTCGATCAGCTGGCGACGCCGGCGCGCAGCCGTCAGGCGGCGCCTGGGCGCGGACTTGGCGGGAGCCGTCGGGGTCAGGGTCATCTTTTCAGAACCCTACCCGCTGGTAACCAACCGTCTCAGCCGGTCGGGGAGATCGCGACTCGAGAACCGTGTCCTTGCCACCTGCTCGTTCCGGTCGAGGAGTCGCGGGTCGGGATTCGCCAGCCAGCGGGCGACGTCGCCCGCGGCCGCCGCCGGGTCGGAGGCGTCGAACCAGGAGAAACCGAAGCGGCGGAGCTCAGCCGCGACCGGGTAGGCGCCGATGGCGAGCGGCCGCCTGTAGAGGGCCGACTCGACGCTCGGGTTGCCGAAGCCCTCGAAGGTGGACGGGAGCACGACGACGTCGCAGGCCGCATAGGCGTCCGCCACGGAGCGCCCGTCCGGCAGGCCTCGCAGCACTGGGACGCCCGCCTGGGCGAGGATGCGGGCGAGCTCGGGGCCGTACCCGTCCTCGGCCGCCCCGAGCAGCCAATAGGTGGCGCCGAGGGCTCGGCTGAAGAGCACGCCTCCGGGCACGTTCTTGCGGGGGATGGCGCGGGTCGGTTGCAGGACGAGCACCTCGTCGCCCTGTACGCCGAGCACTCGCCGCGTCGCCTCGCGTTCGCCGGGCGGAACGTCGGGATCGAAGCTGTTGTAGAACGTCACGGCCCGGATCCCATGGGCGGCGAGCTCCAGGCGGGACCGCTCGTTGATCGTGACATGCCACCAGGCGGCGTCGTCGGGCGGCGGTGGCGCCTCCCGGTAGTGCGGGCGCTGCCAAGGCAGGTCGTGGTGCCGGACGATCGCCGGCCTGCCCGCCAGCAACTCGGCGAGGACTCGCCCGCTCCGCTCGTTGAGGGGCAGCGACAGGCAGTTCTCGACGACGACGAGGTCGACGCCCTCGATCGCCGCCTCGAGGGAGCGGCGATCCGGCCCAACGGTGGCGTCGGCCGCCAGGCCGGCCACGAGGCGGTCGGCGACGCCGGAGCCGGCGACCGTCGTCACCTCCGCACCGAGCTGACCGAAGGCGCCCACCCACTTGGCGGCCTCGATGGAGACGCCGTCGGCGACGCCGAGACGGTAGGAGACGAGGGCGACGCGCCTCGGCAGGGGGAGAGGGGGAGGTGGCACCGTCGGGCAAGGTAGCCTCCGGCCGTGCCAGACGATGTCGTCCTCGAGCGCCGCGGCGCCGTCGCCCGGCTCACCATCAACCGGCCGGAGCGGCGAAACGCCCTCAACGCCGCGGTCCTCTCGGGCCTTAGGGCCGGCCTGGCCGAGATCAAGGAGGACGAGTCGTTACGCGTTGTCGTCCTCACCGGCGCGGGCGACAAGGCCTTCTCTGCCGGCGCCGACCTCGTGGGCCCACATTCGCCCGCGGCGGGCACACCCACGGATCCCTCGGAGGCGACGGTCACGGCCGCCGACCTGCACGACTCGAGGGGCGAGCTGGCCGCCGTCTTCGAGGATCTCTGGAGCCTCGGCAAGCCGTCCATCGCCCGCGTGCGCGGCTACGCCCTCGCCGGCGGCATGGGCCTCGCTCTTGCCTGTGACCTCGTCGTGGCGGCCGAGGACGCCGTCTTCGGCACGCCCGAGATCGATATCGGCATCTGGCCCTACATGGTGACCGTGGCACTGCTGCAGTCGATGTCGCCCCGGCACGCCCTCGAGCTCATGATGACGGGCCGGAGGGTGGGGGCCGTGGAGGGGGAGAGGCTGGGTTTCTTGAATCGTGTCGTCCCGCTCCACGAGCTGGACCGCACCGTCGACGACCTCGCCGACCTCCTCGCCCACAAACCCCCGCGGGCGCTCGCCGCCGGCCGCGCCTCCTTCTACCGGGTCCTGCACCTGGCGGCTGGCGACGCCCTTGCCTACCTGCACCCGCTCCTCACCGTTGCCACCCAGACGGCCGAGGCGGCCGAGGGGCGGGCGGCCTTTGCCGAGCGGAGATCGCCAAACTGGGCCGGCGGCGGCGGCGGTGACGGTGGTAGTAGAACGGTCGAATGACGCGAAGGGCCCTCATCACCGGTATCACGGGCCAGGACGGTTCGTACCTGGCTGAGCTGCTCCTCTCGGAGGGCTACGAGGTCATCGGCATGCTGCGGCGCTCGAGCACGGTCAACTTCGAGCGCATCGCCCACATCCAGGACGACCTCACGCTCGTGGCCGGCGACATCCTCGACGAGGTGTCGATGATCGAGATCCTCCGCGAGCACCGTCCGACAGAGGTCTACAACCTCGCCGCCCAGTCGTTCGTCCCCACCTCGTGGAGCCAGCCTGTGCTCACGGGCGAGGTCACGGCCCTCGGGGTCACCCGCATCCTCGACGCCATCCGGCTGACAGACCGGGACATCCGCTTCTACCAGGCGAGCTCCTCGGAGATGTTCGGCAAGGTGCGGGAAGTCCCCCAGAACGAGCACACACCCTTCTACCCCCGCAGCCCCTACGGCGTCGCCAAGGTGTACGGCCACTGGATCACGGTCAACTACCGCGAGAGCTACGGCATGCACGCCTCCTCCGGCATCCTCTTCAACCACGAGAGCCCGCGCCGGGGGATGGAGTTCCTCCCCCGCAAGGTGAGTCACGGCGTCGCCCGCATCAAGCTGGGCCTCGATCGCGAGCTGCAGCTGGGCAACCTCGAGGGCAAGCGCGACTGGGGCTACGCGGGCGACTACGTGCGGGCCATGTGGCAGATGCTCTCCCAGGACGTCCCCGACGACTACGTCGTCGCCACCGGGGAGACGCACTCGGTGCGCGAGCTGTGCGAAGTCGCCTTCGAGCGCGCCGGGCTCCGGTGGGAGGACCACGTCGTCGTGGACGAGCGCTTCCTCCGGCCGGCCGAGGTGGACCTCCTCGTGGGCAACGCCGCCAAGGCCCGGGAGAAGCTCGGTTGGAAGACCGAGATCGGCTTTCCCGAGCTCGTCTCGATGATGGTGGACGCCGATATCGACTGGCTGCGGGCCTCCCACTGAGTGCCCGCGCCGGCCGGGGGGCGCCCGCTTGGAACCTGGAGGTCGTTCGCCCATAGCATTGGGCGATCCTCATGGCGCCCGCCGTAAGCCTTCGTGACGCAGTCGCCCTCGCCGGCCGATTCCCGCTCCTCGCCGGAGTCACCCTCGATGTCGGCGAGGGTGAGATCGTGCACCTCTCCGGCCCGAACGGCGCCGGCAAGAGCAGCCTGCTCCGCCTCTGTTGCGGGCTGCTGCCGTTGCGCTCGGGCTCTGCCGTCGTCCTCGGGCACGACCTCGCCCTCGATCGGCGCGCCGTCCGCCTCTTTGTCGGCTACCTCGGGCACGAGTCGTTCCTCTACGACGAGCTGACGGTGGAGGAGAACCTGCGTTTCGCGATGCGGGCATCGGGCTCGGATGCCGAGGAAGCCAAGCGCCGGAGCCAGGTGGCCATGGCTCGCCTCGCCCTGAGCGGCCGCCTGCCGGCCACCCCGGTCGCCAAGCTGTCGGCCGGCCAGCGGCGCCGGGCGGCGCTTGCCGTCGTCGTCGGGCGGCGCCCACGGCTGTGGCTGCTCGACGAGCCCCACGCTGGGCTCGACCACGATGCCCGCGTCGTGCTCGACGAGATCATCTCCGAGGCGCGCGCCGGCGGCGCGACCGTCGTCCTGTCCTCCCACGAGCTCGGGGAGTCCGACGCCCACCCGCTCGCCGACCGGGTTGTGCACCTGGCCGGCGGGCGCGTCGTGCAGGCGCCGCCGGCGACCGGCGCCGTTGCTGACGACGCCGGGCGGCCGGTGGCGGCGCCTGCCGCCAGGCCTGCGACTGCGCCGGCGCCGGAGGCCGCAAACCCGCCCAGGCTGACGCCACAGAGCGAGGCCGTCCATGTTGCGTGACGCCGCCCTCGTGTGCGGAAAGGACCTGCGCATCGAGCTCCGCTCCAAGATCGGGCTCAACCAGGTGGCACCGTTCGCCGCCACCGTCCTTCTCCTCTTCGGCTTGGCCCTCGGGCCTAACCGCCAGGCGCTCCAGCCGGCGGCGGCGGCGCTGTTCTGGATCGCCGTCCTCCTCTCGGTCGTGCTCGCCGTGCAACGGAGCTTCGCCGTGGAGTCGGCCGACTCCGCCCGCGATGGCCTGCGCCTGTCCGGCCTCGACCCGGCGGGCATCTTCCTCGGCAAGGGGGCGGCCATCGTCGCCCAGCTGCTCGCGCTCGAGGCGCTCCTCACCGTGGGGGTGGCCCTCCTCTTCGGCGCCCAGCTGTCCGGCGGCCTCGTCCTCCTCGGCACGTGCGTGACGGCCTCCATCGGTCTCGCCGCCGTCGGCGTCGTCTACGGGGTGCTCTCCTCCGGTGCCCGCGTGAAAGAAACCCTCCTCCCCCTGCTGTTGCTGCCCGTCGCCGCCCCCGTCCTGCTCGGCGCCACGAAGGCCTGGGATGAGGCGCTGGCGGGCACGCCGGGACAAGCCGGCGTCTGGCTGTCGCTGCTGGCCGTGTTCGCCGTCGCCTACGTCGCCGTCGGTTCGGTCGCCTTCGGCCCCCTCCTGGAGGGGGCGTGAGAGGCGATCGCGCCGTGCGGGCTCTCGGGGTGGCCGCCCTCGCCGGCATGATCGCCACGGTCTGGCTCGGCCTGTTCGTCACGCCGAACGCCGTCGGCTACGCCGATGGCACCGTCCGCCTCCTCTACATCCACCCGCCGCTCGCCTGGGTCATGTTCATCGCCTACGGCATGGCGACGCTCTCGAGCCTGCTGTACCTGTGGCCGCGCACGCGTCACGCCCGCTTCGACCGCCTCGCCGGCGCCTCGGCCGAGGTTGGCGTCGTTTTCACCGGCCTCACGCTCGTGTCCGGCTCGATCTGGGGGCGGACGACCTGGGGCGTCTACTGGGCCTGGGATCCGCTGCTGACGACGACGGCCCTGCTCTTCGTCCTCTACCTCGGCTACCTGGCGATGCGTAACGTCCCGGGCGATCCCGACACCGTCGCCCGCCGCTCGGCCATCGCCGGGCTCGTCGCCTTCTTGGACGTGCCCATCGTCTTCTTCGCCGTCTCGTGGTGGAGCCTCCACCAGGGGCCGACGATCGACCTCGCCACCCGCCACAGCTACGTGCACGGCTCCATGGCCTGGACGCTGCTGCTGGGCTTCGTCTCCTTCACCCTCACCTACGTCTGGCTCATGGTGCACCGCTACCGCCTCGCAGCCCTGCGCGCCCGCGAGAGCGACGAAGGGCTCGAGAGCGCGCTGGCCGACCGCTGGGCGGAGGCCCTGCAGTGAGCGGCTACATCGAGGTCGGCTACGTCATCGTGCTCGGCTCGCTCGCCACCTACGCGACCAGCCTCGTGGGCCGCGAGCGGGCTGCCCGCCGCCGGCTGCCATCCACGCCGGCGGACGGCGACGCGGCCGCCGCCGTACGACCCGACGCCGCGCCGTCCGCCGGAGAGCTGCCGTGAGCATCGACACCTCGCGCGGCCTGCCGGATTCCGAGCTCGACCCGGAGTCGAGCGACGCCGGCACTTTTGTCGCCGCCGCGCCGCCGCCGGCGCGCAGCACCCTGGCGCCGTCGCCGCCGCGTCGCCGCCCCCGTACGAGCCGCTCGCAGCGCCGGCGCATGTGGGTCGTGGGGGTCGTGATCCTCGGGGCGATCGGGTTTCTCGTCTACAAGGGGCTCACGTCGGCCCTTGTCTTCTTCAAGACCGCCAACGAGGCCGTCGCCCAGCGCGCCCAGCTCGGCAACAGCGACTTCCAGATGGAGGGCGACGTCGTCAACGGCAGCGTCCACCACGTGGGTGGCGACGTCTACCGCTTCGCCGTCGTCTCCTCCGGCGTCGCCGTCGAGGTGGAGAACACCGGCTATCCCCCCCAGATGTTCAAGCCGGGTCTTCCGGTCGTCGTCGTCGGCCACTTCGTCGGCTCGAGCAACCTCTTCGCCTCCGACGAGATCATGGTGAAGCACTCGGCCGCTTACATCGCCGCCCATCCGAACCGCGTGAAACCCGCTGCCGGCTCGAGCCCGTGAACGCGATACTCGGCCAGATCGGGGTCGCCCTCGGCCTCGTCTCGGCGGTGTGCGGCGTCGCAGTCATCGCAGCCGGCCTTGCCGGGCACCGCCCGAAGTGGCTGGCGGCTGCCCCGCGGGCCGCCTGGGGGGTGCTGGCGGGCGCCGTCCTCGCCACCGCTGCCATGGAGCACGCCCTCATCACCCACGACTTCTCCCTCGCCTACGTGGCCGACAACAACGCCCGCGTGACGCCGCTGCTCTACTCCATCACGGGGTTGTGGGCGGCCCTGCAGGGCTCGATCCTCCTCTGGGCGCTCGTGCTGGCCGGCTACGTCACCGTCATCGCCCGCCGCTTCCGCCGCCGGGCGACCGACCCGCTCGTCGCCTGGGCGC
>DASPSK010000237.1:0-6161 GCA_035623975.1 Acidimicrobiales bacterium
GCAGGTCCTCGAAGCGGACCTCCGTGGGCTCAGCGAGCTCTTCTTCGATAATGTCGTTGCACAGCTCGATGCACTCGTCGCAGATGTACACACCCGGACCAGCGATGAGCTTCTTCACCTGCTTCTGCGATTTCCCACAGAAGCTGCATTTGACGAGCTCTCCCCCGTCGCCGAACTTGGCCACCCTCGTCCCCCCAGTCAGGCAGCGCCAACGGCAGCGATGCTGCTGCCGAGGACTTCCCGGTTCGTGATCACCTCATCGATGACACCGTACTCCTGCGCTTCGTCCGCGCTCATGATGAAGTCCCGGTCGGTGTCCTGTTGGATCTTGGCAACGGTCTGGCCCGTGTCCGATGCCAGCATCTCATTGAGGAGATCCCGCATGCGGAGAATCTCCTTCGCCTGCAGCTCGATATCTGTCGCTTGCCCTGCAGCGCCCCCGTAGGGCTGGTGGAGGAGGATGCGGGTATGCGGCAGGGCGAAGCGCTTGCCCTTCGTGCCGGCGGCAAGCAGGACGGCGGCCGCTGAGGCGGCCTGCCCGAAGCAGAACGTCGACTTGTCCGGGCGCACGTACTTCATCGTGTCGTAGATGGCAAACAGGGCGGTGATGTCGCCGCCGGGCGAGTTGATGTAGATGTTGATGTCCTTGTCCGAGTCCTCCGACTCGAGGAAGAGCATCTGGGCACACACGAGGTTGGCGATCGTGTCGTCGATCGGTGTGCCGATGAAGATGATTCGTTCACGGAGCAGCCGCGAGTACAAGTCGTAAGCGCGCTCTCCGCGGCTCGACTGCTCGACGACCGTCGGAACGAGGTAGTCGTACGCCCTCAAGCCCGACCCTCCTCCCCGTCGTTGTCGTGGTCCGCCGCTTCGGCGGTCGGACCTTCGCTCGCACTGCCTTCGGCAGCGTCCTCTGTCGTCGTGGGCTCCCCTTCGCCCGACGAGCCTGCCTGCTCCAAAAGCAGCGTTCGGTCCATCGCGTTCCCCTGCTCATCGACGACTTCGACGTGGTCGAGCAGCCACTCGACCGCCTTCGAATTCCTGATGTCAGAGCGTAGCCGCTCGAGTCCGGCTCCCTCCGCTACCTGACGAGCGACGTCGCTCACCGAGCGGTCGGACTCCTCGGCGAGACGTTCGATCTCTGCCGCCAGCTCCTCGTCGGAAACCTCAAGGCCCTCGGCCTCGGCCACGGCGCGCAGCGCCAGGTCCGCCCGAACCTGCTCGGTCGCCTGTCCCCGTAGCTCTGCGACGAGCTGGTCGGCGTCCTGCTCCCTGGCCGCCAGGTACTGATCGAGGCTGATCTTGCGAGACTCGAGCTGGCGCAGGAACGACGCCAGCAGCCGCTGGGTCGCCTCGTTGACGAGCGTGTCCGGCATCTCCTCCTGCACGAGACCGGCGAGCGCCTCGATGGCCTGCTCGCGCAGCGCCAGCCGTGCCTGCAGGGTTCGCAGCGCCGTCATCCGTTTGCGCAGGTCGGCCTTCAGATCGGCCATCGTGTCGAATTCGGACGCGTCCGAGGCCCAGGCGTCGTCCGCCTCCGGGAGGACCTTCTCCCGCACCTGCTTCACGAGTATCTTCAGCTCGGCGCTACCGCCCGGGGCGTCGGAGGCGTCGAGGGCGAGAATGTCCCCCGCCTTAGCCCCGCGCAACTGTTCGTCCGCGCCCTCTGCGAGCATGCCGGACCCCACCTCGTAGACAAAGTCGGACGTGGCCAGATCCTCGACGGGCTCACCGTCTCGGGTCGCCTGCACGTCGACGGTCACGACGTCGCCGTCCTTGGCGGGACGTTCGACCTCGGCCAGCTCGGCGAACTGCTCGCGCATCCGATCGATCTGGGCGGCCAAATCCTCTTCGCTCACCTCCGGTGAGGGCACCGTCACGACGAGCCCGTCCCGGCCGGCGACTGAGACCTTGGGCCTCACCTCGACGACGGCGTCGAAGGCCAGGGGCCCCTCCTCCTCGCCGGAGGTGATGTCGATCTGTGGGGCGGCGATCGTGTCGAGCTCGGCCTCCTCCACGGCCTGGGCGTAGTAGTCCGGCAGGGCGTGGCGGATGACCTCTTCGCGAATGGCCTTGCCGCCCATGCGAACCTCCAGCAAGCGGCGGGGCACCTTCCCGGGCCGAAAACCGGGCACGCTCACCTCTCGCTGCAGCCTCTTGAAGGTGTCTTCGACGGCGGCCTTGAGCTCGTCCTCGTCGACCTCGACGGACAGCTTGACCTTGTTTCCCTCGAGTATTTCAGCGGTGGAGCGCATATGGCTCGGGGAGTCTACCGGTCGCCCGGAAGGGGGACCGACAACGGATCGGGCCTCTCGACGAGCTCGGGCGGTCCGGAGCCGGCCCCTTGCCCCGACGCGTCGCGACGGTCGTCAGGCCGGTGACCATCGGCCCCCGTCCCCTGGTGGCTTGGCTCCCTCCCGCCCTCTAACGGCCGCGCCAGGAGGTCGAGCAGGTGACCGTAGCGAGCAATGATGTCGGAGAGGTCGTTCTTCTCGAGCTCAGCCTCTTCGGCTCCCCGCAGGATCATGTCGGCTTGGCGGCGAAGCACGGCTCGCTGCGAGGGCTCGCGGGCGTACTCGGCGACGTGCGAGATGGCATCCAGCATGCGGATGACGACGGCAGGCATGCGCCCGCCCGCCTGCCGAACCTTGTCGAAGGCGCGGTTCACCATCCGTTCGTAGCTGGGCGCAAACTCGATGAGGCGGATCATGCCACCGCGGTCCCGGTAGACCCCTTCGGACAGCACCCTGCCGGAGATGCGGCTAAGACCCGCGGAGAGCCAGTCGATGCAGGTCAGCGCAGTGAAGGTGTCGTTGACGGCAGGCGAGAGAGCCCGGATGGCGATCTCGACGAGCTGGTCGATGGCAAAGACGGGGTCCTGGATGAGGGTGCGGTGCGGTCCGGTGACGTGCGAGCGCGCCAGCGCCCGCTCCACCCTCGGGGCTGAGGATGCCGGCCAGACCGTTCCGAGCGGACGGCCGGCGACGACGAAGTGCCCGGGGCGATGGGCCAGGCGGATGACGGCCCCGGCATCCTCGGCGATGTCAACGAGTTGGCTGAAGGCGACGAATTGGAGGTAGCCGCTCTCGATCGCCGGCATCGTCACGCCCTGGGCGTTGAGCAGGCGCACGGTCTGCGCGAGGTCTTCGGCCTCCGGCGACCCCGACGAGCCGACGGGGGCCTCCTTGGGAAACTCCGCGTCGACGGCGGCGAACAGGTCGCGGGCGATGCCGGCGATCACTTCGGGGAGCTGGATCGACTTGGCGATGTGGTGGATGAAGTAGATGAGCACGGCGACGTCGACGAACAGCATCGCTTCGGCGACGGTGATCGACAGGTTCGGGACGAAGTCGCCGAGAGGGCCCGAGCTCGTCGAGATCGAGCCGAGGGCGAGGACGGAGTACACGAAGGTGGCCACCCAGACACCGAGCGTCATCTGGTTGCCGACGTCGCGCACGAAGTTGCGCATCATCCTCGGCCCGAACTGCTGGGAGGCGAGGGTGAGGGCGAGGATCGTGATGGAGAACACGACACCCACCACAGTGATGACGGCGGCGGCGATGGCGATGAGGACTTCGCGGGCAGCATCCGCGCTGGGCGTGCGGATCCAGAACGGGTAGCTCAGGTGGTGGTGATAGGCGGCGACGTCGAGCCCGTAGGTGACGGCGAAGAGCCCGACGCTGGAGGCCACGAGGAGCGTGGGGACGAGCCACAGCGTTGTGCGCAGCTCTTCACGCTGCCAGCTCGCCTTGCGCAGGCGCTCGGGCAGGATGTGCGTGTGCCCGCGAACCGATACGAGGGACCTGGACGTCGGGGTGCGACCCGCGCCTCTCGTGGATTCGTCTCTTGGCACCGCGCACCTCGGGGCGGGTCGTGGCTCGGCGGCTGCCCACCGTGACCGATTCGATGCCGACCAGACTTCCCGGCGCTCCACCCGACAGACTAGTGCCCACAGCCTGCTTCCTCAGCTGGAGACGGCCCGGCCGTATACTCCGGGCAGTCCGGGGAGTAGCGCAGCTTGGCAGCGCGCCTGCTTTGGGAGCAGGAGGCCGCGGGTTCAAATCCCGCCTCCCCGACCGCCTCCCCGACAGCGCCTCCCCGGCGCCAGCTCGCCCAGGGGCTCGGGGTGCCTTCGCGGCCCTCACCGCGGCGCCGATGACCAGATCGCTCGGGTCAGGCGTTACGGATGCGCGCTGCCGCCTCGAGGTTGAAGAGCTCGACGGAGCGCTCCCTCATCTCCACCTTCCGCACCTTGCCCGTCACAGTCATGGGGAACTCGTCGGCGAGATGGACGTAACGAGGGATCTTGTAGTGAGCCAGCCGGCCGGCACAGAACTCGCGCAGCGACTCCGCCGTGATCGGCTCGGCGCCTTCGCGCAAGCGGATCCAGGCGCAAAGCTCTTCGCCGTAGCGCTCGTCGGGCACGCCTACCACTTGCACGTCGACGATGTCGGGATGCCCGTAGAGAAACTCCTCGAGCTCGCGCGGGTAGATGTTCTCGCCCCCACGGATGACCATGTCCTTGATGCGGCCGACGATGTTCACATAGCCGTCCTCCCGCATGACGGCGAGGTCACCGGTGTGCATCCAGCGGGCGGCGTCGATGGCCTCGGAGGTGGCGGCGACGTTCTCCCAGTACCCGAGCATCACCGAGTAACCGCGGGTGCACAGCTCGCCGGGCTCGCCCCGGGCCACCGTGAGACCATTGGCGGTGTCGACCACCTTCACCTCGAGGTGGGGCATGACCCGCCCGACGGTCGACGTGCGGCGCTCCAAGTCGTCGTCCGTGCGCGTCTGGGTCGACACCGGCGAGGTCTCGGTCATGCCGTAACAGATGGACACCTCCTCCATGTTCATCTCGGATATCACGCGTTTCATCACCTCGACGGGGCAGGGCGATCCCGCCATGATCCCGGTGCGCAGCGAGGTCAGGTCGAGCGAGGACAGGCTCGGATGGTTGAGCTCGGCGATGAACATCGTCGGCACGCCGTATAGGGAAGTACATCGCTCGTCCGCCGCTTGCAGCGTCGCCCCCGGGTCGAAGGACGGCGCCGGGATGACAATGCAGGCGCCGTGCGAGGTGGCGCCGAGGTTGCCCATCACCATCCCGAAGCAGTGATAGAAGGGCACGGGCACGCAGACGCGATCCTCTTCGGTGTAGCCAATGAGCTCGCCGACGAAATAACCGTTGTTCAAGATGTTGTGATGCGAGAGGGTGGCACCCTTCGGGAACCCGGTTGTGCCTGAGGTGTACTGGATGTTGATGGGGTCGTCGAAGCTCAAGGTGGCGGCGAGATCCGCCAGGTTGTCGGCTGGCACCGCCGCCGCCGCCGCCACGAGCGAGTCCCAGCCCTCGCTGCCGATGACCACGACGTCGGCGAGGGCGGGGCAGTCTCCCAGCGCCGCCTGCACCATCGCCGGATAGTCGGACCGATCGTTCGCCTGGGCTGTGACGAGGAGCGAAACGCCTGCTTGGTTGATCGCATAGGTGAGCTCGTGCGCCCTATAGGAGGGGTTGACGTTGACGAGGATCGCCCCGATCTTCGCCGTGGCGTACTGCACAAGCACCCATTCGGCCGTGTTCGGAGACCAGATCCCCACCCGATCGCCCTTCGCCACACCGCGGGCGAGCAGAGCACGGGCGAGCGTGTTCACCTCGTCGTCGAGCTGCCAATACGTCCAGCGCCTCCCGGTCGGGCAGTCGACGAGGGCCTCGCGATCGCCAAAGCGCCCTACGGTACGCTCTAGGTTCTCCCCGATCGTCTCCCCGAGCAGCGGCACCGTGGACGGACCGGATGCGTACGACAGCGTTCTGGACATTCGACCTCCCTTCTCACTGCCTCCGGCCTGAGACGCTACGCCGGCTCGCCGAGGCCGGCCGCGGCGCCAGCAGTCCCACGCCGGCACGGGCGTCCGGGGGTTCAGCGCTACTTGGCGGCGCCGTCAGGTCTCCTGCACGGGCATGGTCTGCGCGCGGGGCACGAGATCGGGCGGAGTCGTCGTGTTCAGCTCGACCTGCTGCGCGGCGGTGCATTCCCTCTCGACGACGATGGCGTCCAGTGCCGTCGCCGGTAGTGACGGCAGTCCGGCCACGGCCTTGCTCATGTGGAGGCTGGCGGTGAGGTCACTCGTCACCGACCGGCGCCAGGCGGAAAGGTTCG
>DASPSK010000272.1:0-4412 GCA_035623975.1 Acidimicrobiales bacterium
AGAACCGGGCGCGATCCTCCGCAGCCGTGAGCAGCAGGAGGGCGTAGCCCTGGCTGTAGCCCGCAGATGGTGCTCTCAAGGCAGCCCGCAGGATCCGCTCGACGGCATCGTCGGCGACGGGCTGCGGTGTGAAGTGGCGAACCATTCGGCGGCGCCGAAGGACCTCCTCGAATTCCATCTGCGCCTAGTCGGGCGTGAACCGGATCGAGACGTCGTGAGCGCCTGTGCCGCTTGCCTCTGTCCCGAGCCCGCTGTCGGCCATGGGGCCGCAGCATACCGAGCCCGCGGCCGGCAACCAGGCCGAGCGCGCCGACAGGCCGAGATCGCCGTCATCCCGTGAACTGCTCGAGGGACGCAACGAACTGGGCGGTGTCCTCGAACATCGAGGCGTACCCCGCATCTGGCAGCTCGACGCGTTCCGAGCCGGCGATCGACCTGTGCAGCAGGAGTCCGTCCGGTGCGGGAAAGACGGAGTCGTCGCTGCCGGAGACGACGAGCGTCGGCACGACCACCGAGCCGGTCGCATCGGCGAGGGCCATGCTCGACCAGAGGCCGAGCTGGAGAGCACGCTCATCCACGAGAGCGGTTCGAGTGACGTCGTCAGGCACGGTGGACTCGACGCCGTCAAGCCAAGCGGCCTCAGCCGCCGCAGTTCCGGAGAGCGCCGACGGCGGCGAGGAGGAGTTGGGTGACGACGAAAGGGGCGGCGCTGACGACCCGGCAAAGAACGTCTCCGCCAGGGAGGCGGCCGTCGCCGTGGGCGATCCGAGGAGCGCCGAGACGCTGGCATCCGGTCGCTTGGCTTCCGGGCCTCCGGCGGACGAGTCGACGAGCACGAGCGAGCGCTCGCTGGCCGGATGACGCTCGGCGAGGGCGAGGGCGACCTCGCCGCCGAGACCCCAGCCGAGCACCGTCGGCTGCACGAGCCCGAGCGCCTGGATCAAGCCGGCCGTCTCGTCTGCGAGCCAGTCGAGCGTCATGGGCACGAGCGCCGGCGCCGAGTAGCCGACGCCGGGAAAGTCGAACTCGGTGACGCGGTAATGCGCTGCCAGCGTCGAGAGGAGGCTCGGCTCCCACCAGGCCATCGAGCCGTCCTGGCCCATGATGAGGAGGAGGTCCGGTCCGGAGCCGAACTGTCGGAAGGCCAGTTGCTCGACAGAGAGGTAACCCGGTTGGCCCGGAAGCGGCAGCGGTGCCGTCGTCTGACCCGGAGGGATGGCCACGACGGGCACCCGGTTCACGGCCCCGAGGAAGGCCTCACCGGAGACCGACGTTCCCGCGAGGGCCACCGGGAGGGGCAGCGTGGAGGTCGTCGTGGTGGTCGAGCTGGAGCCGCCCGGAGGGGCACTCGTGGAAGCACTGGACGGCGGCGCCGCCCCTGGCGTGCAACCCGTGAGTGCCAGCACCACGCAGAAGAGCACGGCCGCGAACGACGCCCAGGACTGGCGCACGCTCGTGCAGGTCCGCCCGAGTGTGGCATCGTGTCGGCCGCGCCAGAGACGCCGGCTCCAGAGGGTGCCGCGGGTCCGGCGGGGTGAAAGTGGGGTCGCGCAGTGGGATGTCTCGAGGGAAAGGTGGCCGTCGTCACGGGAGCCGGCGGCGGCATCGGGCGGGCCGAGGCGCTCGCGCTCGCGGCCGAAGGCGCCGCTGTCGTCGTCAACGACCTCGGCGCCGATCTGGCCGGCAGGCAGCAATCCTCCTCCGGCGCAGCCGATGTCGTGGAAGCCATCGAAGCCGCCGGCGGGCGGGCGGTTGCCAACGGCGAGGACGTCGCCAGCTACGCGGGCGCCGAGGCGATCCTGGCCGACGCCCTTTCGGCGTTCGGTCGGCTCGACATCCTCGTGAACAATGCCGGCATCCTGCGCGACCGCATGTCGTTCAACCTGGCGGAGGCGGACTTTGACGACGTCGTGCGCGTGCACTTGAAAGGGCACTTCTCCATGGCACGCACCGCAGGGGTGTACTGGCGCCAGCGGCAGAAGGCGGGTGAGGCCGTTTCGGGCCGGATCGTCAACACGACGAGTGAGGCCGGTCTGTTCGGGAGCGCGGGCCAGGCGAACTACGCCGCCGCCAAGGGCGCCATCGCCACCCTCACGATCACCTTGGCACGGGAGTACGAACGCTTCGGCGTGACCGTGAACGCTATCGCCCCGCGAGCGCGGACCCGAATGACCACGCCGGCGCTCGGCCCCCTCGAGCCCGAGCCGGGAGCCTTCGACGCCTGGGCCCCGGAGAACGTCGCGCCCGTCGTCGTCTGGCTCGCGAGCGATGCGGCCGCGGGAATCACCGGCCAGTTCTTCGTCGTGTGGGGCGGGGCCGTCCACCTCGTTGCCCCCTACTCGCCGGTCGCCAGCCTTTCTCGGGAGGGGGCCTGGACCGCCGCCGATCTGTCGGCCCATCAAGACGAGCTCTTCGCCGGTCGTTCGAGAGGCGTGCCGGAGTTCCCCTTCGGCGCCTGAGCCGGCCAAGGGTCGTCCGCCGGATCCGCCCGCCATGCCTGCGAGGTCACTCCGACGACGCGGGTACGGGCCGCTTCCAGCGGATTCGCGCCAGGCGCTTTTCGGACACGTAGCCGTTGTCCACGAACCAGCGCGCCGAGCGCGCGAGGGCGTCTCGTGCGGGGCGTGAGCTGTATCCGAGCTCCCGCCGGGCGCGGTCGTCGGAGAAGATCATCTGCGTCGTGGCCATCCTGGCGCCTTCAAGGGGCACCGACGGCGCCCGGCGCCCGAGGCGCCCTTCGATGAGCTCGGAGGCGTAGGCGGCGCCCAAGGCGACGCCGGCCGGCACCCGCAGGGCCGGGCGGGGCAAGCCCGTCTCCTCGGCGAGGACGGCGAGGATCTCGCGGAAGGGGAGGTTCTCGCCGCCGAGGATGTAACTCCTCCCCTGCTGCCCGAGCTCGAGGGCCGCCACGTGCCCGGCGGCGAGGTCGTCCACGTCCACGACGTTGAGCGAGGTCTCCACGTAGCCCGGAATACGACCATTGAGGAAGTCGAGGACGGTGCGACCGGTCGGCGTGGGCGCCCGGTCACGCGGCCCGACGGGCAGTGTCGGATGGACGAGGACGACTGGAAGCCCTTCAGCCGCTGCGCGGAGCACCTCGTGCTCCGCGACGTACTTCGAGCGCTTGTAGCTACCGAAGAGATGCTCGACGCGGGGCCAGTCATGCTCGTCCGCCGGCCGTCCGGCGGCGGTGCCATCGAGACCGATCGTCCCGACCGTGCTCGTGTAGACGACCCGCTCGCAAGACGACTGACGGGCGGCCGCCAGGACGTTGAGCGTGCCCCCGACGTTCACGTCGTAGAACTCGTTGGCGTCCGGGACCCAGAAGCGATAGAGGGCGGCGACGTGGAACACGACCCGGGCGCCGTCGACGGCCTTGAGCACGGCGGAGGCGTCCCGCAGGTCCACTTCGAGGCGCTCGACGTCGAGGCCGGCGATGTTCTCGCGGTCGGCTTCTGGCTGGAGGACGGCAGCGACACGTGCTCCCCGCCCGATGAGCGCCCTCGTCACGGCCGATCCGATGAAGCCGGCCGCCCCGGTCACGACGACCCGGTCTCCTGCTTCGAGGGCGAGAACCCGCGACCGCTCGTCGTCGGTGCCCACGGGTCTCAGACCCGTTCCCGCTGCAGCGCGCTCTTCGCCAACGTCTTCCCGAACTCGAACAACAGGGAGGAGTTGCGATGGGCGTCCCCGAGGACGTCGTCGAGAGCGGCCGTGAAGTAGTCCACCTCCTCCTGCCCGGCGATCAGCGGCGGGAGGAGCTTGACGATGTTGACGTTGTCGGCTGCCACCTGCGTGAGGACGCGGTGTCGCTGGAAGAGGGGGGCGACGACGAGCTGCGAGAAGAGGCCCTTGCGGGCCGTCTCGAGCATCTTCCATCGAGATCGCAGCCGCAGCGAGCTGGGCTCGCCGAACTCGAGGCCGATCATGAGCCCCTTGCCGCGCACTTCGCTGAAGAGCTCGTAGCGCTCCACGAGGGGGGCAAGAGCGGCGGAGAAGGCCTCCCCGGTCTCCCTCGCTCGCTGCACGATGTTCTCGTCGTCGAGGGTCTGCAGCGTCGCCAGCCCTGCCACCATGGCGAGCTGATTGCGCCCGAAGGTGGAGGAATGGACGACGGCCCGTTCCATCTTCGAGTACACGCGGTCGAAGACCTCCGACGAGCACAAGGTCGCTGCTACCGGCACGTAGCCGCCCGACAGGGCCTTCGAGACCGTGACCATGTCGGGCTCGAGGCCATAGTGCTCATAGGCCCAGAGCTTGCCGGTGCGGCCGAGCCCGGTCTGGACCTCGTCGCAGACGAAGAGAGTGCCGTACTGCTGGCAGAGGCTCTGCACACCGGACCAGTAGGCGTCGTCGGCCATGTAGACACCCTTGCCCTGGATGATCTCTACCACGAAGGCGGCGACGTCTCC
>DASPSK010000276.1:0-4814 GCA_035623975.1 Acidimicrobiales bacterium
AGAACCGGCTGGCGTTAGTCCTGACCACTGGTGCTTCTCCAGGAGACGACGGAGTTCGGCATACTCCCTCCGCAGCTCCGTTTCCTCAGATATGCATCAGTCAACTGTAGGCCGAGGAGGTCGTCCTGCCGAGGGCGCCTGGCAAGGCCCATCGACCGCCAGGGCGGGCGGGATCGCTCAGCGGCGAGATTACCGGTCGGGCGCGTGTCCGACGAGGGTGACCGGGTGCGGCACATACAGGATGCCCGCCCCTCTTGATACCACCCGCGCGTTTCCGGATGGTTCTATAAGGTCAATATTGGGCTCGGCGCATCCGCTATCTGATGTGTCCCCTGCACGACACGGCGCACGTGGCGGGGACACCAAGCGATGTATCCGGCGGAACGGTCACCGCCCACGTTTGATCCGATCCGCCCTCAAGGTACGAGGCCTCCTCCTGCGACGGGTCTCCTAGCTGGTATCCGTCTGGGCATCCGGAGCTGGGAGCGCTGTATGCGTGCAGCTCGTCGACGTCTCCCAACGCAAGTCGCCCTCGCTCACAAAGCTAGTGCTGCCAATCGCTGTGACCGTCCAGCCACTCAGTACACACAGGACGAGGGTAGAAGAACGGCAGAAGTGTCAGCGTCGTTTGTTGCCTGAACCGCAATCAGCCCCTTGACCGTTATCGAGCTGCACCCATCGGCCCGTTGGAACGCAGGGTTCGTCGGTTCTGCACCGCCACCCCCATGACCCGTGCGCCCGAGGAACGGCGCATGTTGAGGCTCAGAACGGGAGTTTGGCGGCGAGCTTGTCGCATTTGCGGCTGATGTTCGGGGCATCGATGAAGGCGGCGCCTTCCCGCGCCCGCCCCAGTACGTCCTTGGCCCGTTCGGCGTCCCCAGGTGCGCCCCTTTGTAGGAGCAGCTCTCCGCAGTAGGCGTAGAACTGGGGCAAGAGTCCCACGGCGCTTGCTTTCTCGAGCTGCGACAGCGTTTCCTCGAAGAGTTCGACCGCGGCATCGAGATGGCCCATCGCCCATTCGCAGTTGGCCAGCGCTCCGCTCACCGGGGCGAAGGCCGCCAAGTAGAAGTGGGACCACAGCCCTCTGTAGGGACGCACCGTGCGGGCCACCGCCTCGGCCAGGTCCGCGTCCTTGAGGTGCAGCGCCGTAAGGGCGAGCTGTACGGGACCGCACGCCGGGAACTTCTCCTGGTTCACCTTGTTGGGGGTGATGTCGTAATCACGCAGCACCGCCCGGGCGTCTTCATTGCGGCCTGCCAGCGCCAGAACGACCACCTCGCAGCTGCGCCACACGAGCGTCCCCAAGAAGTGGTCGGCGAACGCCTTGCACTGCTCGGCCATCCAGGCGATGTCGTCACGCTGCCAGCCGATATTGACGACGACCGCCGCCCACCATGAGGCAACATCCTGCTCGCCCAAGTCCTGCCCCATGGCCATACACTCGTCGTTACGGATGAGTGCCTCCGCCATGAGTCCGTCTAAGAGAAGATGGCGAATCGCGGTCGTCTGCATCATCCATTGGACACTGGGTGATGCCTCGGCGGCGATGGTGACGCCCTCATTGAGAACCTTACGGGATCGGGGCATGTCCGCTGCCATCAAGAGCGTCGCCGACCAGTGGTAGCGCGCCAGCGCCCTTAGGGCGGGATCCCCGGTCGCATCGGCCAGGCGGGTGGCCTCCTCCCCTCTCGACAGCTGCTCGCCCACCCCGTCGAGGGACACCATGGCGAAGGCGGTGTCGACGAGGACCCGAGCCAACAGGACGGGATCATCAAGCCCCCGGGCGATGGCCTCCGCCTCCTCAGCCAGGCGGCAAGCCTCATCCAAATACTCGTGCTCGAACACGAGGTCCGAGGCCAGCAAGGACAGGAGCCTGGCTCGGACGGGGCTCGGCTCCGGCCCCACAACGTCAAGCGCGGACCGGGTCAACTCCACCCGCTCGGGGTCGAGTACGCCGATGAGGCTGAAGCCACGTGAGTTGCTCAGCACCGCCCGAAAGAACATCTCGGTATCGCCTGCCCCACGCGCCTGGCAGGCCGCGGCAAGGAGCGTGTCGCGGAAAGCCGGGTTGCCTTGGTCGCGCTGGCACTCACCCAGGCCGCACTGGGCAGCCAACTGAGGCCGCCCGTCGTCGAGATCGGCTTCCTCGAGCACCTCCAGCACCTGCCTGAACCGTCGCTCGGCGTCGGCCAAGGCCCGGGCGGCCAGCGACTGCTCGGCAGCAGCAAGGGAATAGCGGATGGCTCGCGTAAGCAGTCCCCCCTCGGGGCCAGCCTCGACGTAGTGGTAGGCGAGCGCCACCACGTCCTCGGGGTGCAGCTTCTCCAGCACCTCGGCCACTCTCCGGTGCAGCCGTCGGCGCCGGGTGGCCGACAGCTCCTCGTAAAGCGTGGCCTTGATGAGCGCATGGGAGAAGCGGTAGTGATCGGCACCCGTTTCGTCGATGATGCGGGCCCGAAGCGCTTCGTCGAGTACGTCGAGCAGCGTGGACTCGGTGAGGTCGGACAAATCGGCCAGCAGCTCCACGTCGATGTCGCGTCCGATCACGGCCGCCACCGACAACAACTCATTGGCCCCGTCGGACAGCCGCGACAGGCGACGGCCGATGACGTCGCGCACTCCTTCAGGGACCGAAAGCGTCCCGGGGTCAGCCACCACCCACCGACCCCCCCGGCGGACGACGGCCTCGGTCTCGACCAGGTGTCGGAGCACCTCGGCCACGAAGAAAGGGTTGCCCTCGGTCTCGGCGTACACGGCGTCGGCCAGCACCCGGGTCTCCTCGTCGAGGTCATGGCCGGCGGCAGCGGCGATGAACTGCGCGACTTCGGCCTCGTTCAGCCCGCTCACTGGATGCCGCTCGACTACCGGCAGCCTCCGCAGGTCGGCCAGTGTGCCGGCCAACGGATGGGACCGGTCGATGTCGGTGTCGCGGTAGGTGCCAACGACGAATAGCCGGCAGCCCTCTCCTGACGCCGTGGCCGCTCGCAGAACGTGGAGGAGCAGGACGAGAGTGGGTTTGTCGGCCCAGTGCAGGTCGTCGAGGACCAAGACGACTGGGATGCTCGAGGCCAACTCCACCAGCCACGAGGCCGTGGCCTCGAAGAGCAGGTGCTCCTCCGAGCGCGGGTCGGAGCTGATAGGGCGGCCCAGATCGGGGCAGCGCGCCGCCAGCTGCGGGAGCAGGCGCACGAGCTCGCCGCTGAGCCGTCCCAGAACCGGCTCCGCCGTCTCCTGGGTATAGAAGTCGAGCGCCTCCATGAAGGGTTGGTACGGGGCGCCCAGGTCCTCATCGCACCGACCAAAGAGCACCACAGCACCGGCACTATGGGCGTGGTGGGCCAGTTCGGCCGCAGTGCGGGTCTTGCCAACGCCCGGCTCTCCGGCCAGCAGCGTCATGCGGCAACCCGAGCGAGAGGTGGTGGCGAAGGTCTCCTGGAGCTGGCCGAGGAGCTGCGGTCGGCCCACGTAGGGGGTATTGGCCGAGAGCAGCGGTGGAAAGCGCAACGAGGGCTCCGCGCCCTCTGCGACGTCCTCGGCTGGCTCCCAGAACAGCCGGCAGGTCGCCAGGGGCTCGGTCAGACCCCTGAGCTCCAGGGAGCCGTAGGGCTCAAACTGGAACCCGCCGCGGCCTCGAGACAGGGTGCGAACCGCCTCGGCGACGAGGATTTCGTTGCCGTTTGCCGCCTCGCAGAGCCGGGACGCCTCCACCACCGGTACGCCGAAGATGTCGCCGCCTTCAAGCGAGACGTCGCCCACCGATACCCCGACTCGCACGACGAACGCCTGCTCGGGGTAGCGCCGGCTATGGAGCTCGGCCGCCTGCTGAACGGCAACCGCTGCCGAGGCGGCGTCGGCCGAGGACAAGAAAGAGGCCATAACGCCGTCGCCCAGGCCCTTCACCACCGATCCGCCGTGGGCAACCACGATTTCGGCCAACATCCGGTCGTGGACCCGGCGCAGTTCGTCGGCGGCAACCTCACCTAACCGCACCCGCAACTTGGTGGAGCCGACCAAGTCCGTGAACAAGACCGACCGCATCTCGGTCTGACCCTGGTCGCTGCTCATGGGGCGTCGCTTTCTGCCGCCCAGCAGGGCTCAGGATAGCCGCTCCAGGGTTTTCGGCCGGGCCTGGACGTGGAGAGAGGACTCCCAGCGATCAGTCGTAGCAGCCGACCGATAACGACGCCTCAGTTGTCTGCTTCCGTGCGGGACACCTCCGGGGACTGCCGGGACCGGGGGGTGACCGGGGCATGGCAGGGCCTCCGACACGGTTAGGCCAGCCGGGGGCGACCAGGATCGCCGATGCTGAACAGTATGAGGGGGACCGGGGCAGGGCAGGGCCTCCGACACGGTCAGGCCAGCCGGGGGCGACCGGGATCGCCGATCCTGAACAGTATGAGCGGGTCATCCTCCGGCGCAGGGAGCGAAAGAACGGCACATCTAGATGCCCGCCCAATCAGATGCGCTCGCAGCAGCGCCTTGGGTCTCACTCGCGCAGAAGGGCCAGCTTGAGCACCTTGAGAACGGTGCTTTGGTAGCGGGCCACGCTTCGTCGTCGATCTCTCCGAAGCATCTGGTGGGCCTGCGGTGAGATCAGGACAAGGAGGATATCCGTGGCCTCTTCAGCGCTGAGGTCGGGACGGAGGGCACCGTGGGCCTGGAGGGCCTCGGCAATCAACGACAAGTCCTGGGCTCTGGCTCGCTCTCCGTGCATTGCGGCCTCACGTAACGCTTCATCGGCGCCGGCTGACTCGTAGGCGGCCATGACGAGTGCACCCGCTCGTTCGAGGAGCTTGGAGATCCACGAAACTCCC
>DASPSK010000288.1:0-2866 GCA_035623975.1 Acidimicrobiales bacterium
GGCGCCTGGCTACGGCGACCTCCTCTCGGTGATCGCCGGCAAGCTCCCCCTCGTCGAGAAGTACCGCAAGGTCGTCCGGTTCGTGCCGCTCAACCTCGGCCGGCCGGTGTGGGTCGATGACACGCACTTCAACCTCGAGTACCACGTCCGCCACACGGCTCTTCCCCCACCCGGCGGCGACGCCGAGCTGCGGCGCCTCATCGGGCGCGTCATGAGCCAGCAGCTCGACCGAAACCGGCCGCTGTGGGAGCTCTGGATGGTCGAAGGCCTCGGCCAGGGCAAGTGGGCGATCATGTCGAAGATGCACCACTGCATGGTCGACGGCGTCGCCGGCACCGAGCTCCTCACGGTCGTGCTCGACGCCGACCCGGCTCCGCCCCGGCCGGTGCCGGCGCCGTGGTCACCGGCCGAATCGCCCTCCGCCCTGGCGCTCGCCGTCGAAGCCGTCGGCGCCATGGCGGTGAGTCCCTTCGAGCAGATGCGGGCGGTGCGGGCGGCCACCCGCGTCCCCCGCCACGCCGGCGAGCAGCTCCGCCAGGCGGGCAGGGGCCTCGCTGGGCTGTCCGGTCTCATCCGCCCGACGCCGGCCTCGAGCCTGAATGGGCCGATCGGGCCGCACCGGCGCTACGACTGGGCGACGACGTCGGTCGACGACGTCAAGCGGGTCCGCAAGGGCCTCGGCGGATCGTTCAACGACGTCGTGCTGGCTGCCATCACGGGCGGGTTCCGGGACCTGCTCGAGTCGCGCGGCGAGCCGCTGGAGCGCGTCCTGCGCACGATGGTGCCGGTCTCGGTGCGAACCCGAGACGAGCGTGGCGTCGCCGTCGGAGACGGCCGCTTGGCCAACAAGGTGTCAACCATGTTCGCCGAGCTGCCCGTGGCGCTCTCCGATCCGATCGAGCGCCTGCACGCCGTCAGCGCCCAGCTGGCGAATCTGAAGGAGTCCCGCCAGGCAGTGGCGGGGGAGGCCTTGACCTCGCTGTCGGGTTTCGCCCCGCCTGCTCTGCTGGCCCTAGGGGCACGCATCGCCACGAAGACGCCGCAGCGAAACATCAACACCGTGACGACGAACGTCCCCGGGCCGCAGATCCCTCTCTATATCCTCGGGCGCAGGATGCTGGCCGCCTACCCTTACGTCCCCATCGCCGGCCAGGTCCGCATCGGCGTCGCCATCTTCTCCTACGACGGCAACGTCACCTTCGGCGTCACGGGCGACTACGACGCCGCCCCCGACATCGACATCCTCTGCCGGGGCATCGAGGACGAGATGAGGACGCTCGTGGCCCTGGCGGGTTGAGTGCCTGCTCGGGCGGCGGCCCGGCTACGGCGGGGTGATGACGCCCGCCGGGGAGAAGCGAGCGGCGCTCGCGCCGAAGTCCTCCGCCGAGAGCCCGCTCACGAAGGCGATGCCATCGCCGCCCGGCACGGGCTCACCCTCCCCGACGAACTCGATAGGGAAGATGCGGGCGTGCTCGAAGGCTCCCGTGGCTGAGAGCGTCACGTGCAGGATCACGCTCATGTCAAGGTCACCACTGTCGGCGAAGTTCTCGTAGCTGGCGAAGTTGCCGAGGCTGTAAGCGCAGAGATGGCCCTTGTAGAACTGCATGCCGCGGTCGACGTGCGGCCCGCTGGCGATGACCAGGCTGGCGCCGGCGTTGATGGCCATATGGGCGAAGGCCTCCGGGTTGCCCCGGTCCTCGCCGAGGTAGTACTCCTCCTCACCGGTGACGTGGTCGGCATTCGGGCCTTCGGCGCCGGCGTGCATGTAGACGACGACGATGCTCGCCCGGCGGCGCGCCTGGGAGATGAGGGCGCGGGCGGCAGCCAAATCGAGCAGGTTGGCGTCGTAGCCGTAGGGGGCAAAGCCGAGAAACGCCACCCGGACGCCGTTCGCCCGCACGACGGTGATCTCTCCCGGCAGACCCGTCTGGGCGAGGCCGGCGGCGCGGATGACTTGCACGGTCTGGGTCTGTCCGGCGGCGCCGAAGTCATAAGAGTGGTTATTGGCGTTGTTGAGGACCGTGAAGCCGGCGTCTTTGTAGTACTGCACGTAGCTGGGCGGATCCCGGAAGGCGAAACAGACCGGCGGCCGGCTGTCCAGGCCGCACTTGCTCGTCGAGGCGGTCGTGAGATCTCCCTCGAGGTTGGCAAAGACGATGTTGGCGCCGGCGACGAGCTCGGGACGCACGGCGTCGAGGTAGGAGGCGGGGTCGGGCGGCAGGACCGGCGTGTCGCCGAGCATCGTGTCGCCCACCGCCGCGATCGTCACGGACACGGGCTGAGCCGGCGGCCCGGTCGTGGAAGTCGTGCTCGAGCTCGAGCTCGAGCTCGAGCTGGCGTCCGGCGACGCCGGCGTGTTCCGTGTCGCCCTCGTCGTCGGGTTCTTGGCGGCGGCGTGTGCACGGCCCCCGAGGGTGACGAGGCTGAGGGCGGCAGCCGCCGCGAGGCAGACGGCGAGCAGGAGAGCCGCCAGGCGTCTTGGTCGGGCGGCGAGCGCCGCCACCGGTCCGGAGGGCGCAACACGATGGGCGATGGCTCGACCATAGGCCACCGGGGTGCTGAAATCGTGGATTTCCGCCGGTCGTGACAGCCCAGTGACGCAGATTACCCGCAAGGTGACCGCGTCGTCTAGCGTCCTTCCCACCGTGACCCGACGGTTCCGCATTGCCGCCCTCGCCGTCTCGACGGTGGTCGTCCTCGGGCTGACTGGCGGCATCGTAGCCATCACCTCGGGGAAGGCGAACGGCAAGAGGGTGGGTCACTGCACACCCGGGGAAGCGGCGGCGGCCTGCACCTCCAGCTCGACGAGTGCGGGCGCGTCCTCGACCGTCACGTCGTCCACACTCGAGCGGTCGCGTCACCGGGC
>DASPSK010000292.1:0-11992 GCA_035623975.1 Acidimicrobiales bacterium
GGCGCCTGCGATCTCACCCTCGGCGAGGCGCTCCTCCGGCGAGCGGATGTCGACGAGCACGGCGCCGGCCTCGATCTCGGCGAAAGCCGCCTCCGGGCCGAGCCGGTCGAGGCTGCCGCGCACCTCGTCGAGCAGGTCGCCGATCGACCTCGCGTGTTCCTCGGACGCCGAGCCGGGCTTTCGCCTGGCGGGACTGCGAGTGCGGGCGCCCTCGGGGGAGTCGACGGCGAGCGTCTCGGTGGCCGTCAGCCCGAACGGACCGAGCTCGTAGTAGGTCATGGCAATGAGGGGGGGAGAGTAGGCGTGGATGCTGAGCGCTTGGCCGGCTCCGGCGTGGCGCACGTTGTGCACGTGCGTCGGGCCGAAGCTGGCGAAGGAGCCCGCCGCCAGCTCCCGCCTGGCCACCCTGCGGTTGCCCGGGCGGCGGAACTGCTCGAGGAGCGCTCCGCCGGCGACGGCGAAGGAGCCGGCCGAGCCGCCGTGGTCATGCCAGTCGGTCTCCTGGCTGCGCTGCCAACCGAGGAGCCAGACGTCGAAGAAGGGGCTCTGGTGCAACTTGACGTGCCACCGTTGCCCGTCGTCCTCGATGACGATCGCCCCCCAGAGGTCCCGGCGGGCGGCGACGGTCGTGGTGACGCGCCCGAGTGCGCCCGGCGAGAGCAGCGTGCCGTTGGGCACGAGACCCGTGAGGAGATCCTCGAAAGCCAAGCGTGTCGGGGTGAGCTGCGGGACGGGCGCATCCTCCGGCTCGAGCGAGGGTGCGAATGAGGAGGAGTTCACGGTGTGACGGACCCCCTCGTCGATCTGCGGCGGGGAGCCGGGTGCCTGGCGAGCGCGCGCTCGACGACCTCGCCGCCCTTCTTCCTGCTGGCCTTGCTGACCTGTCTCACTTCTTCCGTCTGGCTCCGTCCGGCCGACATCCGAGGCATGTTTCCATTATATGCACTAAATCGATCGTATTGGTGAATATGCGATCTCTTGCCAAATTGACCCGATGAACCAAATCGACCCGATGAAAAATTGACCCGATGAATCAGTGTAGGTCCTGCAAGGGGTTTCATTGGTTCAATCGACAGCGGAGCTGACGCGGCGCGGGGGGAAGGCTCACTCCTCGGGGAGGGCTCGCTCCTCGAGGTGCTCAGTCCTGCCCGCAAGGAAGCTCGGTTCCCTCACGATGGCTGAGAACTCGCCCTCGCGCACGGCCTCGACGAGCGGCTCGAGGTCGTCGGGCAAGGGCGAGCCGGCTCTCGTCGGGGGGACCCGCTTGCGAACGGCGTCGTAGGCGGCGGCGGTTCCCCGCCCGAGGGCGCCGAGGCGGCGGAGGTCGACCGCCTGCGCAGCCACCACGAGCTCGACAGCGAGGATGCGGCAGAGCAGCGTCACGACCTCGTCGAGGCGGCGGGCGGAGAGCGGCGCCATCGTTGTGCGGTCCTCGATGCCCTCGGCCTTGCTCGAGCTGGCGAGCTCGTAGGAGACCGGCTGGGCGAGCAGGCGAGCTTCGGCTGCGAACGACTGCGTGGCGACGGCGAGCTCTGCCAGGGCGTCGTCGCCCGTCTCCGGCAGATCGGACAGCCCGGGGGGCAGCCCGGAGGAAGGGCCCTGGAGAAGCTTCACGGTCCTCTCGGCCGCCGCCGTGGCGGCGGGAGCGAGCCCGATGCGGGCGTGGTCCACGGCGGCGGACATCGCCACGGCATCGAAGTTGCCCACAGACACGACCGTCCTCTCGGAAAGGACCACGACAGGGTTGCCCTGCGAGGAGTTGAGCTCGCGCTCGACGGTGGCACGCGTATAGCCGAGGGCGTCGCGGGCGGCGCCATGGATCTGGGGGACGCAGCGAAACGTGAGCGGGTCCTGCAAATTACGCGCCACCCCCGTCTCGAAGAGAACGCTGCCGGCGAGCGCCGACCGGAGGTTGGAGAGAGAGGCGCGAACGCCCGGCGAGGGTCGTGTCTCGGCCACGATGGGATGGAGGGCGGCGACATTGGCGGCGTACGCCTCGAAGTCGAGGGCGGCGGCGAGATCCATGGCGTCGAGGGCCTGCTCGGCGGCGGCGAGGGCGAGGGCGGATGCGGCCGTGGAGAAGGCGTTGGCGTCGAGGAGGGCGAGGCCTTCGTTCTCCGCCAGCTCGAAACCGGCCCAGTCGACCAGCCAGTCGGCCAGATCCGCCAGCGGGCCGAGATCCGCCTGCCCGACGGATCCGAGCGTGCGCATGGCCGGCGCCACCTGCTCCCGCAGGGCTCGGATGAGCAGATCGACGAGCTCCGGGCGGACACCGGAGACCCCGATGGCAAGGGTGTTCGCCAGGATGAGCATCGTGGCGCGCCCGACTGCCGGCGGCGCCAGGGGACCTTGGGCGATCCGGTGGTTCCGCAAGAGGGCGCGGTTGAACCGAGCCTGGTCGCCCACCTGGAGCGACACGCGCTTGCGCTCGGCGACGCCGGTCGTGAGCCCGTAGACCGGCTCGCCGCGTGCGAGCACCTCCATCACGACGTCGCGGTGCGCCTGCATGCGCTCCCGGGCTGCTGGCGCCAGGCTGACATCATCTCCTCCAGCGGCCACGGCGACGACGTCCTCGATGGTGAGGGAGGCCCCGTCCAGCTCGATCGTCACGGCGAGCCCCGCTGCAGCCCGTGCCGCCGGGAACGACTCGTCGAGGGCGCGGGCGCCCTCGAGGCGACGAAGGCTCGCGAAGATGTATCAGCGGTGCCGGCCACGGACACACCTTGGCACGGATGGGCGTCAGCATGCAGCGCCCAGGCGCCGGGCCTGTCATGATGCCGCCGACCCGTCGACGGGCCAGACTGCAGCATGCCCGATTCCGAGGTCGTCATCCTTGAAGCAGCAAACGGCGTGGCGACGGTCACGCTCAACCGTCCTGCGGCTCGCAACGCCTTGTCGCCCGAGCTGCTGCGAGCGCTCTACGAGGCCGTGAGCGAGTGTGAGCGGCGCGACGACGTCCTCGTCCTCATCCTTACGGGCGCCGACCCCGCCTTCTGCGCCGGCTTGGACCTGAAGGAGCTCGCTTCCTCGGACGTTCTCCTGCGCGCATCCGCAGCATCCGGAGCGGCGAGGGCGGGCGCCGCCGGCAAGACGGAAAAGGGCGCCTTGTCGCCGCCAAGGGGACCGTTTCCTCCCCGCAGCAAACCCCTCATCGGCGCCGTCAACGGCCCGGCCGTCACCGGCGGTCTCGAGCTCGCCCTGGCGTGCGATTTCCTCATCGCCTCGGAGCGGGCGCGCTTTGCCGACACGCACGCCCGCGTGGGCGTGCAACCCGGTTGGGGCCTCTCCGTGCTGCTGCCGGAGGCGATCGGCTTGCGGCGGGCGCGGGAGATGAGCGCCACCGGCAACTTCGTCGATGCGCACACCGCCCTCGAGTGGGGCCTCGTGAACCACGTCGTGGCCCACGAGCAACTCATGGGCACCGCCCGGGCGATCGCCTCGGACATCGCCGGCAACGACCCCGCCGGAGTGGGGCGCCTCCTCGAGACCTACGCTGCCGGCTCCTTGCTCAGCCGCCGGGAGGCCTGGCGGCTCGAGGCCGACGTGGCCGCCGAGTGGCTGGGCTCCGGCCACGGCCGGCCGCGGGAGGTCGCTCGCCGCAAGCAGGCCATCATCGAGCGCGGGCGCTCTCAGATCGGCTAGCACAGCCTCGCTCGCGGGGGCGTGCCGGCGTCGAGACGCTTCCCGAGTGAAAAGACGCTTCCCGAGTGAGAAGACGCTTCCCGAGTCAGGTGGTAAACAAGTCCGTAACCATGGGGAGTGGGCGCGGCGCCTTGAGCGTGGCGGGAGGGGGAGCGGATGAACAAGCGCATCTGGCTCGTGACGGCAGGGGTGCTCGCCCTCGTGGCAGCCGGATGCGCGAAGGGGTCGAGCACGAGCGCAACAAGCCCTTCCACGACCGCCGCCGGGCCGACGACCACGCTCGCACCCCAAAACGGCGGCACTCTCAACATCGGGCTCGACGCCGAGACCGACGGTTGGGACCCTGTCACGAGCGAATGGGCGGCGGCCGGGTACTTCGTCGCCCAGACGTTTTTCGACCCGCTGTGCGCCTATGACGCCGCCGGGCAGGCCGTCCCGTACCTCGCCAAGTCGGTGACACACAGCGCCAACTACCGGACCTGGACGATCGGCCTGCGACCGGGGATCAGGTTCTCGAACGGCCAGCCGCTCAATGCCGCCGCCGTCGTGCTGCAGCTGACCCTCGGGAAGGAGTCCGCCCTCGTAGGTCAAGCGCTCGGCCCGATGGTGAGGGCCATCGCCGTCAACAGCCTCACCGTGAAGGTCGAGATGAGCGAGCCCTGGGTGGCCTTCCCGGCTGTGCTCGCATCGCAGGCGGGTTTCATGGCCGCCCCGGCCCAGCTGGAGTCCACGACCGCCTCGACCACCCAGCCGATCGGGACCGGGCCGTTCACCTTCCAGCAGTGGATCATGGACTCGACGCTGACCGTGGTGAAGAACCCCGACTACTGGCGTCCCGGGGTGACTCACGTCGACAAGATCGTCTTCCACGTGATCACGGACCCGACGACGCGGCTGCAGTCGCTCCAGTCGGGACAGATCCAGTTCATGTACACGACCGAGGCGAGCCAGATCGAGCAGCTCAAGGGGCAGACGGCCGAGTCCATGTACGTGCAGCACCTCGACGAGCCGGTCTTCATCATGTTGAACACCGACGCGGCGCCTCTCAACAATCTTGCCCTCCGGCTCGCCCTCGAGTACGCCACGGATCAGCAACAGCTCATCAGCGCCATCGACCTCGGCCTCGGGTCCGTCGTGACGGAGCCGTACGCCCCGGGCTCACCCTGGTACGTGCCCTCCGGCTACCCGACGGCGGCCAACGACACCAAGGCGGAGCAACTTGTCGCCGAGTACCACCACGAGACGGGAACATCGGGTCCGGTGAAGTTCACCCTCGGCTGCACGAGCGCGGGCACGAACCCGGAGGCCATGCAGCTCGTGCAGGCCCAGTGGCAGAAGGTCGGCATCGACGTCAGTCTCAGCTACACAGAGCAGGCGACCTACATCAACAACGCCATCTTCGGGAACTACCAGGCGAACTGCTGGACGCAGTTCGGCGACATCGACCCCGACATCGACGCCACGTGGTGGCTGTCCGCCAACGCCCACCCGAATGGGCAGCCTGCGCTGAACTTCGCACGGCTCTCCGATTCCACCACGGACGCCGAGCTGCAGATCGGCCGCACCAACCCCAGCTATGCCGTCCGCAAGGCCGCCTACGGAGCCGTCTGGCATCAGTTCGCCCTGGAGGCCCCCTACATCTGGCTGGGCCGCGGGCCGAATGCCTTGGTCTCAGGGCCGACCCTGCACGGCCTCGGGGATGCCACCCTGCCGGGCGGGCAGCGCCAAGACGGTCTCGACTCGGACGCCATCGTCCCCATAGATCAGCTCTGGCTGAGCAGCTGACCGATCACCGGCCCATCGATGCTGAGCTACGTCGGATGGCGGTTCGTGCGAATGCTCTCGGTGGTGTTCGCCGTGACGCTGTTCAGCTTCCTGTTGTTGAACCTGCTTCCCGGCAGCCCGATCAACGCCATCCTCGGACCGGCAGCCGGTGACCCGGTCGCCCGTTCCGAGCTCACGAACCAGCTGGGCCTGAACCATCCCATCTTCCTGCGCTACTTCATCTGGCTCGGCCACGCGCTGCAGGGAAACCTGGGGCAGTCCTATGTGAGCGACCAGTCGGTCACCTCCGCCATCGCCCAGCGGGTTCCGCTGACGCTCGAGCTCATGATCATGGGCGAGGTCATCTCGCTCGGCATCGCCATCCCCATGGCGATGCTCTGCTCGCTGCGACCCGACGGTTGGTTCGACCGGCTCACGAGCGGCTCCACCCTGCTGCTGCTCGCCCTCCCCGCCTTCATCCTCGGCCCGACGCTGATCTACGTGTTCGCCATCCGGTTCCACGTCTTCCCGGCCAGCGGCGAGACGACGTGGTTCACGCTCGGGAGCGGCACGTCGCCCACCATCGTCGCTACGCCCCAGTCGATCCTCCTGCCGGCGATCGTGCTCTCCGCCGGGCAGCTCGCCCTCTTCGCCCGCGTGCTTCGCGGCGACCTGTTGGCGACGCTCAAGTCGGAGTTCATCTTGATGGCGCGCTCGAAGGGGTTCTCGCGCTGGTACGTCCTGCTGCACCACGCCCTGCGCCCGTCCAGCTTCTCGCTCATGAGCCTCGTCGGCCTCAGCGTCGGCGGCCTGCTGGCGGGCGCCCTCATCGTCGAGAACGTCTTCGCCCTGCCGGGGATGGGCACGCTGCTCATCACCGCGATCGAGAAACGCGACTACCTCATCGTTCAAGGCATGGTCGTGCTCATCGCCAGCGGCTTTGTCACCGTCAACTTCATCACCGACGCCCTCTACGGCGTCCTCGACCCGAGGGTTCGACGTGCCCGACTCATCGGCTGAGACGAACACGAGAGGGCGCCACCGTAGGCGCCGACCGACCCCGGACCCCTCGGTGACGAGCCGGGCCGAGGAGGGCCTGAGGGCCTCGCTCGAGGTGGCGGCGGCCGCGAGGCGGGCCGCCGATCGGGCCACAGCTGTCGAAGTCCTGCAAGGGACGTCCATCGCCGACCTCGAGCTCGAGGCGCTCAGCCGCGACGCCCTCTCGGCCCCGGCGGCCGGGCCGGTCGGGTTGCTCCGGCGCCAGGGGCTCGGCTTCGGTTTCTGGCTGGCGACGGCTTGGACCGGCCTCGTGGTCTTCGCGGCCGTCTTCGAGAACCTCCTTCCCCTCCCGAGCCCCAACCAGGTGCTGGCGGGGCCACCCAACCAGGGACCTTCGTGGCGCTTTCCCTTCGGCACCGACCTCATCGGGCACGACATCTTCAGCCAGGTCGTGGCGGGAGCCCGCGTCTCCATGCTCATCGGTGCCTCCTCGGTGATCGCGGGGCTGCTCATCGGGGGCGGAATCGGGATCCTGGCGGGTTTCTATCGGGGCGCCATCGACGTCATCGTCGTCTGGGTGACCGACGTCCTCTTGACGCTGCCAGGCTTGATCCTGCTCCTCACGCTCGTCGCCTTCCTGGGCGCAACCCTGTTCAACGTGCTGCTGGCCATCGCCGTGCTCTCCATACCCGCCTACGCCCGCATCGCCCGCGCCACCGCCCTGGCCGTCTCGCAACGTGACTTCGTGCTGGCGGCGCTCGCCCTCGGGGCGAGACCGCGCCGCGTCCTCGTACGCGACGTGCTGCCGCTCGTCGCCCTCCCGATCGCCTCGTACGCCGCCATCGGGGCCTCGATCGCCATCCTGGCTGAGGGGGCCCTCGCCTATCTCGGCCTCGGCCCTGCGAATTCGCTCTCGTGGGGCGACTTGATCGCCGCCGGCCAGCAGCAGCTGACGACGGCGCCCCAGCTCACGTTCGCGCCCATGATCATCTTCGTCATCACGATCATGGCCCTCAACTACATCGGCCAGAAGGCCGGCGCCGCCCTCGATCCCCGCCAGGGACGGCTGTAAGGGCCAGGGACGCCTGTAAGGGCCAGGGACGCCTGCAGGCGAGCGCCCTCGTCCCTGCGCTCTCAGCCCTGCGCTCTCAGCCCTGCGCCGAGAGCTGCTTGCGCATCTGCATCGAAACCGTCTCGTAGCCGAGCGACTCGTACAGCCGCCGGGCGACGGTGTTGCAGCCGAAGACGTTCAACCCGATCTCACCTGCGCCGGACGCCCGGGCCTCTTCCTCGGCGAGGAGCATGGCCGCCCGGCCGAGGCCGCGTCCGCGGTGCGGCTCGTCGACGACGACGTCCCAGACCCAGCAGTCCTCGGGGTGATCGGGGGTGCGAGGTCCGATCCACAACCAGCCGACCGGCTCGTCGTCCTCCATGAGGCGAAAGAGGCGGTGTCCCGGTGCCGGCCGGCCGCCCGGGAAGAGCGTGGCGTGCTGCTCGTCGGCAATGCGGCGAGCCTCTTCGGGCCGCTCGCCGGCGCGGACGCGGTGGTTGACGTAGTCCTCGCGCTCATCGATCATCCAGGCCCGCAACTCTTCGTCCGCGAGCGGACGCAGATAGGTCGTCATGCTGTCGCAGCCTATGGCCACCCGATTCCCCTGCTCGATCGGCGCCTGCACCAAGCGCCCGTGGGGCGAGGCCGTGCCTAGGCTCGAGTGAGTGGCAGGCGAGGCCGACGGAGGGGAGCCGAAGCGTGCATCAGCCGAGTCTTCATTCCTGCTGGCATCCGGTCGCTTTCGCGGCTGAGGTGGCCGGTTCACCGGTTCCCGTGACGCTCCTCGGCGAGCCGCTCGTCGTCTGGCGCGACTCGACGGGATCGGCGTGCGCCATGACGGACGTCTGCATCCACCGCGGTACGGCGTTGTCGCTCGGCTGTGTCGACGGAGACGAGATCGTCTGCCCCTACCACGGATGGCACTACGACAGCACGGGTGCCTGCACGCTCATCCCGCAGCTGGCCACGCCAGGTCGCGTGCCGCCAAAGGCGAGGGTTTCCACCTTCTCCTGTGCCGAGCGCCACGGCCTGATCTGGGTCTGCCTCGGGGCGCCCCGCTGGGGGCTGCCGGACATCCCGGAGCTCGAGTCCTCTGCCTGGCGGGCGGTGCCCTGCGGCCCCTATGCGTGGGACACGGACGCCTCGCGGCAGCTCGAGAACTTCACCGACTTCGGCCACTTTCCCTGGGTGCACCCAGGACTGCTGGGCGACCCGGAGCGGCCGGTTGTCCCCGAGCACTCGGTGAGCACCGAGGGCCACGTCCTGCGTTACGACATCGTCCGGCCGGAGGCGCCCAATTCGGAGGACTTCCCCATCTTCGCCAACGAGGACCAGGAGGCGCCCATGCGGCGCAGCCACTACGAGGTCCACCTGCCCTACACCCTCGTGCTCCGCCTCGGTTGGGGTGGCGAGCCCGCCATGATCTATTTCTTCGCCTCGCAACCCGTCGACGAAAGCCACTGTCGTGGGTACCTCTTCGTCGCCCGCAACTACGACCTCGACAAAGATGACGCCACGATCCGGGCGTTCGAGGACGTCATCTTCGCCCAGGACCGGCGCATCGTCGAGTCGCAGCGGCCGGACCGCGTGCCCTTCGACATCGCCGCCGAGATCCACCTGAAGTTCGACGCCGTCGCCGTCGCCTACCGCCGGGCCATGGCGGACCTCGGGCTGACCGAGACGACCAGGGCTCGCGGCCTCCCAGGGTAGGTGACTCCCGGCCCGCTGTGCCGCTATTGCTGCGGAGTCTCTCGCCTCTCCGCCAGCCCACGCACGTAGCCAGCCTGACCGACGTGCTCGAGGTCGTCGTCGATCACGCTGATGAGCCGCACGCCGAGCGTCACGGGCGGATCCCATCTCGTGTCGACGATGCGGTCGAGGTCGCCCTGCACGAGGCCACGCACGAAACCCACCGTCTGTTCGAACACCGCCTCGTGGTACGCCGCGAGCAGATCGCTCGATGCCCTGACGGCGAGCACTTGTTCGGCTGAATGGCCATAGCCGGTGTCGAGTGGCGGCAGCGGCAGGGCGAACCGCTCCCGGAATCCCTGCGCTGTCCACACCTGCTCGATACCGGCGGCGGCGGCGATGTGGTCGTCCTGCACCCGCGTGAGGTGCCAGGCCAGCCAGGCGATCGTGTTCGACCCAGGCGCCGGCTGGTACTCGAGCTGCTCGGCGGAGAGGCCTTCGAGAACGGCCCCGAGGCCCTGCTGCACCCGGCCGAAGGCATCCTCCAGCAGGTCGGAGAACGTCATGCCAGCCTCGGTCATGACAGCTCGGAGAGCGCCGCTGCCAACGGCTCGAGCACGTCGGGCGTGTGCGGAGGGCGCAACTGAACGATGGCGAGCTCGACTCCCGCCTCGCCGAGGGCGGCCGCGGCCGCCGCTGTCGCCGCGGGGTCCCCTTCGAAGCGGACGTGACTGGAGAGGAGGATGTCCGCAGGATCCCGACCGATGTCGGCGCAGTGCTCGTACAGGACGTCGCGTTTGTGGGCGAACTCCTCCACCGTGCCGCCGACGAAGTTCCAGTGCTGGGCGAAACGGGCCGCCGTCCGCAGCGTGCGCTGCTCACCGCTGCCGCCGATGCAGAGGGGAGGATGGGGACGTTGCACCGGCTTGGGGTTGCAGCGGGCATTTGACAGCTGGAAGTACCGCCCCGTGAACGATGTCGTCTCGTCGCTCAGCAGCCCGATGATCACCTGGCAGGCCTCCTCGAAGCGGTCACTCCGCTCGCGGGGGCTCCCGAGCGCGATGCCGTAGGCACCGGACTCTTCTTCGTTCCAGCCCGCCCCGATGCCGATCTCGAGGCGGCCACCGGAAATGATGTCGAGCGTCGCCGCCATGTTCGCGAGCACGGCGGGGTGCCGGTAGTGGATGCCCGTCACGAGGGTTCCCAGTCGCAACCGCCGGGTCGCCTGCGCCAAGGCGGTCAAGGTCGTCCAACCCTCGAGGCAGTTCCCCGTCGAGTCCGAGTAGATGGGATAGAAGTGATCGAAGGTCCAGCCCGACTCGAACACCTCGATGTCGTCGGCAACGGTCCACACCGCGAGCATGTCTCCCCAGGTGGTGTGTTGGGGAGCCGTCTTGAAGGCAAAGCGCATGCGGCCAAGATAGGGCGTCCGGGGCGAGTCAGGGCGCTCCAGGCGAGCTTGCTGCCGTCGTAGGCTCGACGCCCGGGCTGCCCGGACTCCTCGACACGTCCATCCCTGCTTCTCGTCGTCCTCGTCCTCCTCGTCCTCCTCGTCCTCCTCCTCCTCCTCCTCGAAAGAGCCCTCCGCCCCGAAAGGACACTGACATGCGCATCGAAGAGTTCACGGACATCACCTACGCCGTCGAGGAGGACACGTACGCCTTGGTCGCGATCAATCGGCCGGAACGGTTGAACGCCTTCCGCGGTCGCACCGTCGACGAGCTCATCGCCGCCTTCAAGCACGCCTGGGCAGACGGGCGCGTGGCGGCCGTCGTCCTCACGGGCACGGGCGAGCGCGCCTTCTGCAGCGGCGGTGACGTGAAGGAACGCGCCGAGACGGGTGGGTACGGCGAGACGCAATGGGGGATGTTCGAAATCGAGCGCCTGCATCGCATCATCCGCGACATCCCGAAACCCGTCATCGCCGCCGTCAACGGCATCGCCATCGGGGGCGGCCACGTTCTGCACGTCCTCTGTGACCTGACCGTGGCGGCCGAGCACGCCACGTTCGCGCAGGCAGGGCCACGAGTGGGGTCGTTCGACGCGGGTTACGGGTCGGCCTATCTCGCCCGGGTGGTGGGCGAGAAGCGCGCGCGGCAGATCTGGTTCCTCCTCGACCAGTACGACGCCGCCACGGCAGAACGGTGGGGCCTTGTCAACGAGGTCGTGCCGGCGGCCGAGTTGTTGGGGACGGCGCGCGCCTGGGCGCGCAAGATCAGCTCGTATTCCCCCACGGCGCTGAAGTTTCTCAAGCATTCCTTTAACGCCGACACCGATCACATCGCCGGCATCTCCAGCCTCGCCTTCGACGGGCTCGAGCTCTACGCCCATGGTGACGAGGCGCAAGAGGGTGTGCGGGCCTTCGCCGAGAAGCGGGTGCCTGACTTCCGCCGCTTTCGCTGAGCTCGCCTAGCCGCAGGCCGGTTGCCGCAGGCCGGTTGCCGCAGTCTCCGCAGTCCCCGGAGGCACCGAGTCACCGGGGAACCTGGCGAGCCGGCGCGCCCGCCGCCAGCCACCTTCTTGATAGATCTGTCCTGTGAAAACCCCCGGAGGTGTCGGCCGACGTGCCGCGTACCTGCTCTGCCTCGCTGCAGTCGTCCTGGCTGCTTGCGGCAGCGGGGCCCGGGTGTCCAAAACCTCTGCGCCCCCTTCATCGAAAGCCAGCACGACGACCTCGACGACAACCTCGACGACGTCAACGGCGAGCACGACGACCACGACGTCACCGATGCGGGCACCGATGTCCCAGCCGACGGCGCAACAGCCGCTGACGATCCTCGAGATCGGTGACTCGCTCGGAGAGGATCTCGGGTTCGGCCTTGGCGACTACGTCTTCGCGTCGGACCC
>DASPSK010000007.1:0-6996 GCA_035623975.1 Acidimicrobiales bacterium
GGTCCACTCCATCGGAGATCGTCTTCAGGAGCCGGCCGCTGCTGGCATACACCGTGATGGTGTGGGTGTACATCATGTTCTGTGCGAAGACCATGCCCGTGTCGGAGGCATCCACCGACTTGGGCGAGATGTGCCCGCCGATCGTGTCGATGAGCACGAGATGCCGTTCGTCGGCGGGAGGTCCCGGCGGAACGTGGCGGAAGGGTGAGGTCGTGGTCGTCGTGGTCGAAGAGCTCGTCGTGCCGGCCTTGGAGCCCGGTCCTCCCGATGGCCGCACCGCCTTACCGGAGTAGGCGCCCGGCTTGCCGCGGTGCGAGGAGATGAGCGTGCCGGTGCCGATGACGATGGCGGCGATGAGCGCGAGGGCGAGCGCACCGGCGCCCGCCCGTCTCCTGGCGTAGCGACGCCCGCTCACACTCCGTGCCCGGCCGTGTCGCCTGCTGTCAGCTCTTGAGCTCACGACCCGGCTCCGGAGAGGACGATCTGAGTCTGGATCACTTTGGCGGCGAGGCTCCCCGACTCGTCACGCACGTCAGTCTCTACGACGATCGTGCGCGAGCCGATGTGCAGGGGAGCAGCCAGGGCCATCACCGTCCCGGATCTGACGGCGCGGAGAAAGTTCGTCTTCGACTCGATCGTGGCCGTGCCCGCGGCTCCCGGTGGAAGGTTGAGGTAAGCACACATTCCACCGGCGCTGTCCGCCAACGCCATGAGGATGCCGCCGTGGAGCATCCCGTCGCCCGTGCACATCTCTGCCGACCAGTCGAGCAGCAGCGCCACGCCGTCGGCCCCGAACCTCGTCCCGGCGCGGATGCCGAGCATGGCACAGAGAGGGATGCGTTCATGGAGAAACTGCGTCGAGGTGTCGTTCACTCGGACCAGCATGACGGGCGGGGTTCGCCGAGTCGAGTACCTCCCTGGCGCTGAACGCACCAGTTGGACCCGTCGCCACGCCTCAGCCGCACAGCAGCGGTCGTCGCTCCTCGACGAACTCCCGCACGGCTTCGGTGAAGGCGTCGAGCTCGCCGGCGCCGACCTCGAGGGAGAGCGCCAGCATGCCTCGGCGGGCCAGATAGAAGCCGCCAGCGAGCATGTCGAAGAAGAAGAGCTCCTTCAGCCCGGCGTCAGGCCTGATGTCCTCTGGCCGCACGATGGCTGACTGCTGGAAGTGCACCGTCATCAAGCTGCCGAGACCGGTCCACTGCATGTTCAGCCCGGCACTCGCGCCGTTCAGCCGCCCGCGCAATGACTCACCTTGTTGGAAGAGCTCCTCGGCCGCGGCCGGGGTGAAGACGGTCCCGAGGCCGGCAGCTCCCGCCCTCATGCTGAGGACGTTGTTGTTGAACGTCCCGGCGTGAGGCAACGAGCCCGGTCGGCGCGGGTCGTAGAGCTCCATGATGTCCCGACGACCGCCGAAGGCCCCGAAGCTCATGCCGCCACCGATGTACTTGCCAAGCGTGGTCAGGTCGGGGATGATGCCGAGCCGCGCTTGCTGACCGCCGCCCGACATGCGGCTCGTCATGACCTCGTCGAAGATCATGACGGCTCCTGTGAGCTCGGCGCCTGTCCGCAGCGCCTCGAGAAATTCGGCTTCAGCCGGTATGCATCCGCCCGAACCGAGCATTGGCTCGACGAGGATGGCGCCCAGCTGGGCGCCGTACTCTTCGATGAGCGAAGCGGCCGCGTCGGCGTCGTTGTAGCGGCACAACAGCCAGTCGTAGGGGACGTTGATCGGGCTGCCCCCACCGCCGAAGTAGAGGACGCCGCCGTGATAGCCGCCGTTGCACACGATGACCGATCGGCGCCCGGTGAGGGCGGCCGCTGTGCCCAAGGCCATGAGATTCGCCTCGGTCCCGGAGTTGGTGAACCGTACGAGGTCTATCGATGGGAAACGCTCGCAGATCAAGCGGGCGAGCTGTGCTTCCATACGGCCGTGGCCGCCGAGGTTCCAGCCGCCGTCCAAGGCCTCGTTTATCGCTGCCCGGATCGCGGGATGGCTGTGGCCGTAGAGGCCGGCCGTGTACTCGCCGAGGAGGTCCACGTACTCATGTCCGTCTGCGTCCCAGAGCCGGCAGCCTTCACCCCGTGCCATGGTGAGCGGGAACGGCGTGTGGAAGAGAACTGTGCGGGTGTTGCCGCCGGGCATGACAGCCGCCGCCTCGAGGTGGGCCGCCAGACTTGCGGAATTCGCCCTGCTGTAGCGAGCACGGGCGTTCTCCAAGGCCTCCTCCAGCGCCGGGCTTGCGATCGTCGTGGACACGGTCCCTCCCTCGCCTGGCTGTCGGATCCCAGCTGCAGGCGAGCCTACCGGGACCGCCTGCGCACTGGCTGCAGTCCGCGTTGACTCACGAGCGACCTCCGCGTAGCCGAGGAGCATCGTTGCCTCACGTAAAACCTCCGCCTGTCCTCACGGCAGGAGAGCCGTACGCTGCGCTCATGGTCGAACTCGCCCTGCCCCCGGCCGGACCCGGCGCCAGAGAGCGAGCCTTGGCCGTGCTCCTCGGGAGACCCCTCGAGCCGATCGTCGACCTGGTGGCGTGGTCATCAGCTCCCGGCGAGTACCAGGTGGCCTCGGCCACTGGGCACATGCGGTTTCGTCGGTACCCCGACGGTACGAGCGCGAGCGGGCAAGCCCGCTACGCCTACGACGCCGAGACAATCAACGGCCAAGACCCTGTCGCCCGCCAGGATCCGGCGCATTTCGGCGATCTGGCAGCCGAGCGATCGGTGCCGTTCCCGACGCGAGGGGAAAATTCGTATCCGCACGCCTTCGAGCATCTGGCGCAGATATTCGATCACCCCTCCGCGCCCGACCTGGTCGTGCTGCATTCGGCGGCGCACTACTGGGGCGATCAGGGCGGCCATCTCGGTGAGCATGGCTCGCTCGGAATCGTGCAGGCGCGCGCGCCCTTCATCGCCGCCGGCGCGGGTGTCCGGCAACTCGGGATGCTCGAGGAATCGTGTCGACTCGTGGACGTGGCCCCGACCATCCTCGAGCTGCTCGGCTGCCCTCCGCCGCCGGGCGGCGCCCCGGGAGCGCGTCTCGTCCAACAGGACGGTGTCGTGCTCGCCGCTCTCTTGACAGAGCCTGCCCGCGCCCGCCACGTCGTTGCCATCCTGCTGGACGGGACCAACCCGAACGTGCTCTACGACCTGGCGCTGAGCGGCCGCGCCCCCAGCATCGCCCGACTCATGGGCCTCGGCTGCACGTATCGCTACGGGGCGATCGCGTCGTTTCCGACTGTGACGCTCTCGAACCACACCGCCATTCTGACCGGGAGCCACCCAGGTCATCACGGCATCTTGCACAACGCCTGGATCGACCGGGTGTCGGGCGACCAAGTCGTGACGAACTCGCCCTCGACCTGGCCAACGGCGATGGCCTGGCTGAGCCCATTAGTCGAAACCGTGCACCAAGCCCTGCATCGCGCCGCTCCCGGGGCGGTGTCGATCTCGATCAACGAGCCCTGCGACTCGGGCGCAGACCACTCGGTCTTCGAGCAGATACGGCGCGGTGAGCCAGTCGACCGTCCTCCGGCGGCCGAGGACCTACCCGACGCAACGCACCGCTTCGTGCGACCGAGCAAGGACTACCGATGGTCGTCCCGGGTGGACCACAGCGCCGTCGAGCAGTTTTGCGGTATCTGGAATGGCCAGTACAGGGGGACGCAGTGGCCGCTACCAGCCTTCACATGGGTCAACTTCACGCTGACCGATGCCGCCTTTCACGAGGGCGGCCCCTATTCAGAGATCGCGGCGGCTTCGGTCAGCGACACGGATGGCCGCATCGGGCGTCTCTTGGAGGCGGTCGAGCGGTCCGGCGGCTGGGACGAGACGGCCTTCCTCCTTGTCGCCGACCATGGCATGGAGCTCGCGAACCCCGAGGTGACGGGTGATTGGGATGCCGCTCTCGCGGAGGCGGGCGTCATCGTGCGAGACGCCGGGTACGGCTTTTTGTACCTGACCGGGAGGTCGGCCTGAACTGAGCGGCACTCTAGGGAAACCCGGATTCGGCTTGATCAAGAAACCCTTGCCTCGGCGACGACGAGCGGCGCCATGGTCGACTGGGCGTCCGCCACCGACAAAGCTTCGGAGGCTCTTGGACCGGGGGACGAGCAGGTGAGCTCCCGGGTCGCTGATTCGTAGCACCTCCTACGACGTGGTCCACGATTTGGGGTTCAGGCTGTTGGGCACCCCTAATGGGACGTCCTTCAAACCTTTCGAGGGTGCAGCAGCGAATCTTGAAGCTTCACTAGACCTTCGACCCGGCTTCGACGTCATCGCCACCGTCGCACGGCCCGCCCCAGCGTCTGGCTGACCCCGGCGATCAGCAGCGGTGCCAAGCTCGACGCCGTCACGTCGGCAACGGGGGACCGATCGGTTGCGTGAAAGCAGTTCCAGAACCGGACGACGCCGTCCTCACCGTCGGCCTCGAACACCTTCGCCGCGATGCGCTGCCATCGGTACTGGTACCAGACGTAGTTCAACGGGTCCATGGGATCATCGCCGCCGGCGTAGTGAGCCTCGAGTTGTTCCAGCGTGCTGTAGCCATGGGCGCGCATTCGGGTGGCCAGACGCCGACTCTGCGCGCCCACTGTCGACAGAACCTCGAGTGTTGCCAGACTCTCCGGCCGCTTAGTAGCGATGTACGCGTGCAGGGCCAGGTTGGCGAAGATCTCGCCCAGCCAGAATGTGGGCAGCCTCAGGTCTCCGAGCATCTCGAAGGCGTGTCCGAGCTCATGGAGCGTGACGAGATCAAAGAAGGGCTGGAGGTTCAGGCCGCCCGCGCCATCCGGGTATGTCGCGAGAAGTCGCTTGAATCCGACTGGTGACGCCTCACGAAGGTCTTCGCCAATCGTCGCCCAGAAGTCCCCTGTCCCGGCGGGCATTACGAGGATCCCCGGAGCGATCTGACCCTCGTCGTCGTTGAAGAACGGCAGGCCGTACGGCTGCCTGCTTCCCCAATCGGATTCATCGGCGACGATGAGCGCGATGTCGGGCTTGACACCGGAGAAAAGCTGACGAAAGTACACGTAGGCGTCCGCAGCAATGTCCGCTGCGGCCCGCGCACGAGCCAACGCCCCGGTGCTGTAACGCACCTCGAACGGGTAGCCGTCTAGAGGGGCAAGCTCTGCTCCCATCACCACTTCAGAAAGCCTACGCACACGTTGGAAAACCGAACGCTGAGCTGGGATGATCCACAAATATCCTGGTACAGAGGGCAGCACCCCCAACGGGATTCGAACCCGTGCTACCACCTTGAAAGGGTGGCGTCCTAGGCCGCTAGACGATGGGGGCAACGACCGGGGGAAGCACCGGCAGGACGGGGCGAGGTTACCAGCGGCCGGGAAGCCCTTTGGCCGGGAAGCGGGCCGTCGGGGCGGCGTGCCGACCTCAGGAAGCGGTAGGAGCGACCTCAGGAAACAGCGTGAGGGGTGCCCTCAGGAAGAGAGCAGCCAGTCGCTCCCCTCGACCGTGTCCCGAACTTCGACCCCGAGCTGGTCGAGGCGCTCCCGTATCCAGTCCGCCTCGTCGAAGCGGTGCTCGGCGCGAGCCCTTCCTCGCAGCTCGAGCATCGTCTCGACGAAGGGCGCCAGCAATTCGCCCGGGTCGCGCACTCCCGTCTCCGACACCCGCCCCAGCTCGACCACGAGTGAGCGCAGGCTCGCCCGCGCCCGGTCCATGGCGTCACCGAAGGGTATGTCGGTGGACCACTCGGTAATCTGCGCCTCGAGCTCGAGCACTTCGGCGACGGCACCCTCCACGTCCCGGCGAGCCAGCGCGGCGGCGAAACCACCCTCTCGCGCTCTCACCAACGCGATCAGGGGTGAGTCCGTCTGCACGGCCGCCGCAGACGGCCCCGACGCGTGGGGCTCGAGCGGCCCGTCGGAGACGCTGCGCTCGGTCGAGCCGAGGCCGGATCCGACCCCGCCTCGATCCTCGCCGACGTCATCCAGCAGCTCCGCCGCCGTCTCGAGGATCTCGTCGATCTTCAGCTGCGTGCCGGCTTCGAAGGTGCGCGACCGGCCCGCCACCCTCACGGTGAGACCGCCCAGCCCGACGATGGTGCCGACACGCTCGTCGAGGTCGAAGGTCACGGCCGTGTGCTCGTCGACGCCGAGGACGAAGGTGTTGGCGGGGAGTCGGGTCTCGAGGTAAGCGAGGCGGCGCTCACCGAGGTAGCAGAAGCGCGTGTCGTGCGTTCCACCCTCGGCATTGTTGTAGTGAGGGATGACGGCTGCCCGCATCCCGAGGGAGGACATCAGGTCGAGACCCTCCAACCAGTACGGGTCCGCTCCGACCTTGTAGATCTCGTAGACCGGTACGGTGCTCACGCCGAGGGTCAGGGCGGCGGCAGAGGAGAAGGTGAGGCCGCCGCCGTGGGCGAGCATCTCCTTGAGAAGCGACGGGACAACGGTCGAGGTCCACTTGCGCAAGGCGTAGCTGGGGCTCCCAGGCCCGGTGAACACGTAGCGAGCCCGGCGCACTGCCGAAACGAGACGTTCCTCGGAGAACCCATCCCCTGCCGCCGGCGACCACATCGCCCCGGAGCCCCCGGCAGCTGTCGTCGCCGAGAGACCGGCCACCTCGATGTCGGTCCGCAGGCTCTCGGCGAAGTATCGGCGGATCCGCTCGCACAGCTCCGGAGCGTTCTCCTGAAAGGCGAAGGGAGTGTCGAGCAGGACCGCCGGCACGGGGGGAGGGCCGAGCCGCTCGAGCATCGCCCGATGGACCCGGACCATCGTCGGCGCGAGCTCGCCGGAGCCCATGATCGTGAGCAGGCGGGGAGAGCCCCCGGCGGGGGAGGGAGCTCCCGCCGGTGGGTCGGCCCCGGCGGTTGGGGTCATCGGCCTTCGCGGGGCTGCGGCGTGCCGTCCCAGCGAAGCCCGCCGAGCGGCTCGCCCCATGGATCCTCCGGAATCAGGTCGTCGGCGCCCGGGACCGGGTCCGGCAGCCGCCCGGAGAGGTAGTCGACGAGCTCGACCTGAAGTCCGG
>DASPSK010000355.1:0-6137 GCA_035623975.1 Acidimicrobiales bacterium
CCTGCGCGAGGGCTCCGCTCCCGGCGGCCGCGATGGCCTGCCCGCCTGCCCAGGCGAGGTTCGAAAGCCCGAAGCCGAGGCCTTGGTGAAGGTTCCGACGTTTGGCGCCGTCGCTGATCATGGCGGCGGCCGGGACGAACAGGATGCCGAAAGCCGGGAGCCCAACGATCAGCACGGCCATGAGCAACCCCGCGGGCACTACGAAGGGGAGAAGCAGACTCACGACGACAGAGACCGAGACGCACACCCGCACGGGCAACGCCCGTCCGTGGCGGTCGGCAACCCTGCCGATCACCGGTGCAAGCGCCGTCTCGATGCCGGCCGCGCCGAGAAACGCCGCCCCGATCACGATGGCGGTGGCGCCGAGGCTGGCGAGGCGCAGGGGGGCGAGCACGTCGACGACCCCGAAGGCGGCCCCGGCGAGGAACGTGAGCCACATGCCGCCTCGAAGGCTCCGGTCCCGCAGCGCGAACAGGGCGCTTCGGAGGGATTGGGACTCGTCGCCACTCGGCACGTGCACGAGCAGGCTGGCGATCATGAGGCACCCGCCGGCGACCGTGGCGCCGGCAAAGGTCGGACCCGTGCCCGCCCGGCTGGCCAGTGCTCCGACGACTGGCCCGAGGAGGGCGCCTCCGACGGCGGCCCCGAACGCCACGCCGAGGGCACCGGCCCGCCGGTCGACGGGCGCGGCGGACGCCAGCCAGGCGAGGCTTCCGGCCCAGGTGCAAGCCCCCCCGACACCCTGCACGAAGCGGGCAAGATCGAGGAGGGCGGCCGAGTGGGTGAAGCCGAAGACGAGGGTTGCCATGCTCATGAGGGCGAGCCCTGTCACGACGGCCGCTCGGACTCCGACCCGGCTCGCAAAGAGGCCACCTGGCATGGCGCCGAGCAGCGTGCCGATGGGGTAGGCGGCGACGAGAACTCCGGCCTCGGATTTCGAGAGCCGGAGGGCGTGGACGTAATGGGGCAGCAGCGGCGTGATGGCGGTGAAGAAGACGGTGTCGACAAAGACGACGGCGGACACGAGCACGAGGAGCCCACCGAGTCCCCTCCCGAGCGCGTTGAACGAGTTCAACAGGGAGCGCATCCGGCAAGTATGGCCAACGGCCTTGGCGAAGTTCGCGGAGACGGCGGAACTGGATCGAGGCTCACCTTGCAACGAAGTGCCCTTTTATATAGCTTTCAACTAAGTGATTAGTGAAAGGGTGATTATGATCGAGTTCCAGCTCGATACCGCCTCGGGCGTCGCCACCTACCTTCAGCTGGTCCAGCAGGTCCACCAGGCCCTCCGGCTCGGACTTCTCGAGCCGGGAGACCAGTTGCCGACGGCGCAACAGGTAGTCGCCAAGCTGGCGATCAACCCGAACACGGTGTTGAAGGCCTACCGGGACCTCGAGCGCGAGGGCCTGGTACGCGCCCGACCGGGCCAGGGGACCTTCGTCGTCGGCTCCCTCCCCCGCACCGACCCGAAGACACAGGCACGGCTCATCGCTTCCATGACCGCCTGGCTGCGCTCGGCGCGAGACGCCGGCCTCGGTCCGGACGAGATCGAGGCGGTCTATCGCAACGCCTTTCGGAACTGCTTCGCCGAGGGAGTGGCATGACTGCGGTCCTCGAGGCGACGGGCCTGGGCAAGCGGTACGGCCGGCGGTGGGCGCTGCAGGACTGCAACTTCGCCGTCCCCGAAGGCAAGGTGGTGGGCCTTGTCGGCCCGAATGGGGCCGGCAAGACCACGCTCTTGCATCTGGCCGTCGGGCTGCTGGCACCGACGACGGGCAGCATCTCGATGCTCGGTCACCCCGCCGGCGACCATCCGAGCCAACTCAGCCGGGTGGGTTTCGTGGCTCAGGAGACACCCATCTACTCCCGGCTGTCGGTCGCCAAGCACCTCCGCCTGGGCGCCCTGCTCAATCCCAACTGGGATGCCGACATGGCGGAGAACCGCATCCGACAGCTCGGGCTCGACCCTCGCCAGCGGGCCGGGTCGCTCTCCGCTGGCCAGCGCGCCCAGCTCGCCCTCACGCTGGCGACCGCAAAGCGACCCGAGCTCCTCCTCCTCGACGAGCCGGTCGCCAGTCTCGACCCGCTCGCCCGCCGCGAGTTCCTGCAGGAGCTCATGGAAGTGGTCGCCAAACACGAAGTCAGCGTCGTGCTCTCCTCCCATCTTGTCGCCGACCTCGAGCGCGTCTGCGACTTTCTCGTCGTCCTCGTCGCCTCGCGGGTGGAGCTGGCCGGTGACGTGAGTGAGTTGCTGGCGTCGCACCGCCGGCTCTCCGGGCCGCGACGGGAGGCAGGCAGCCTCCCGGCAGGCCAGGACGTCATCGCGGAGAGCCACACCGACCGGCAGAGCACGTTTCTCGTGCGCACCGACGAGCCCGTCCTCGACCCGGCCTGGACCGTCGCCCCGGTCAGCCTGGAGGACCTCGTGCTCGCCTACATGAGCAAGGCGCGTGACGGCCAGCCCGCCCGGCGCACGCAACTGGAGGTCCTTCGATGATCGGTTTCGCCTGGCTGCAGTCCCGCACCCAGACGCTCGTCGCCGCCGGCGCCCTCGCCGTCGTCGCCGTCGTCACCGCCATCACGGGGCCCCACCTCGTGCACGTCTATGACACGAGCGTCGCCGTCTGCCAGGCGCACGACGACTGTCCGGCGGCAACGAACGGCTTCCTCCGGATCGACCACACCCTCAGCAACTGGCTGAACGTCCTCGTCGTCACCGTGCCCGGCATCCTCGGGATCTTCTGGGGGGCGCCCCTCGCCGCCCGTGAGCTCGAGACGGGCACCTACCGGCTGGCCTGGACGCAGAGCATCAGTCGCACTCGCTGGCTCGCCGTCAAACTCGGGCTCGTCGGGCTGGCGAGCATGGTCACCGCCGGGCTCCTCAGTCTCGCCGTGACGTGGTGGTCGAGCCCGATCGACCGAGTGAGCGCGACCGCGTTCGCATCGTTCGCCCAGCGCGACATCGTCCCCCTCGGATATGCCGCCTTCGCCTTCGCCCTCGGCGCCACCGCCGGCCTGATAATCCGGCGGTCACTGCCTGCCATGGCCAGCACGATGGTGGTGTTCGTGCTGGTCCGGCTGGCCTTTGACGAAGATGTCCGGCCGCACCTCATCTCTCCGGTCGTGAAGAAGTTCGCCCTCAGCTTTGGCGGCTTCGGCATCCACAACGGCGGCCCCCCCACGGTGCAACCCAACCTGCCGAACCTTCCGGGCGCCTGGGTGACGTCGATCCAGATGGTCAACAGGGCCGGGCAGGCCCTCACCACGCGGATCGTCGAGGCCGCCTGCCCGAACCTCAACCTCCCGCCAGCCCTGGGGAGCGGCCCAGGGACTGGTCGTGGGACGGCACCCGTCGGCGGGAACCCCCTCGAAGCGTGCGCCACGAAGCTGGCGCCGATCTACCACGAGGTGGTGACTTACCAGCCCGCCAACCGCTACTGGGCGTTCCAGTGGTACGAGCTCGCCATCTACCTCGCCGCGGCCATCGTCCTCGGCGGGCTCTGCGTCTGGTGGATCCGGCACCGCCTCTCCTGAGTTCCCGCCGACCCAGGGTGGCGAAAGGCCAACCGCCCTCAGGGGCGCCGTCGGGCCGACGGTGTGGCCGCAGGGGCGCGCTCGGGCCTCAGCGAGAGCGCCAGGGCTGGGCAGTTCGACACGGCCCAGCGAGCACGATCGACCAGCTCGGGCGGGACCGCTCCCGCCTCGACGATCGGATAACCCCAGTCGTCGAGCCGGATCCATTCCGGCACCAGCTCGGCGCAGACACCCTGGCCGTCGCAGGAGATGGGGTCGACGATCAGGGCGACGGGCTGTCGATGCCTCCTCATCTCCACTCCTTCGACGGTGCCGGCACGGGGAAGGCTGGCTGCTTCGAGCCCGCACAGGGTCGGCCGCTCATGTGGGCTGCCACGTCGCTGGCGAACACGGAAAGGGCCGAGCGCAGCAGCCGCACGGCACCATCGGGATGACGGCAGGCACCTCGCCCCTCGACGTCGCCCGCCCAGCGCTGCAGCCGGGCGACGTCGTCGGAGCGGGCGCGCCCCGCTGCGAGCGCTGAGGTCACTTCCGCAAGGGCCGGCAGACCGAACGTGCACGGGCCGCACTGACGGGCGCTCTCGCCGGCGTACCAACGAAGGATGCGGGCGGTTTCGAGGAGGCCGCAGCCGGACGCGGGCAGTGTCACGAGGACGCCCGCTCCTGGACTGGCGCCGAGGTGAGAAAGGGCGCCGCGGGACAAGAGGCTGCCCTCGAGATCACCGGCCGCCATCCACGTGCCGAAGTAGCCGCCGACGAGCACCGCCTGCAGTCGCCCGGCGGGAAGAGCCCCCGCGGCCGCGAGCACGTCGCGCCCCCTGGCACCGATCTCCGCCTCGAGCACCATCGGTCTCGTCGCCCCACTGACGGTGAACAGGGTCGTGCCCGGCTCCTCGGCGGTGCCGGCCCGACGAAACCAATCCGCTCCAAAGGCGGCGATCTGGCTCAGGTGAGCAAGTGTTTCGACGTTTTGCACGAGGGTCGGGCGGCGGTCGACGCCACGCTCAAAGGGCCTCGGCGGTGCCACGGTCGGCTTGGCCGGTCCGCCGTTCAACCAGTGGACGAGGGCGGTCTCCTCGCCGGCGACGTAACGGGGAGGCGTAAGGGCGATCCGCACGCTGCAGACAAGAGCTTCTCGTCCCGCCCGCTCCGCCAGGGCCCGGTGGAGGGCTCGAGCCGCCTCGCGGCCGGTGCGCTCGAGGCAGACGACGATCTCCTCGGCACCGACGGCATGGGCGGCGAGGAGCGCTCCGTCGAGGACGAGGTGGGGCATCCGCGTGACGAGCAGCCGGTCCTTCGCGCTCGCCGGCTCACCCTCGGTTGCATTGGCGACGACGACACGGTGCTCGCGCCCGCCTGCCACGGCTTCGAGCTTGCGCACGGTCGGGAAGCCCGCGCCGCCCCGGCCTCGGAGACCGGCGCGCCCGACGAGCTCGATGAGGCGGCGGTTGGGACGGGCGCTCGCCGGAGGGGGTGTCCGATAGGTGGAGCGGTGACGGGCGAGGCTGCGCCACTCCCCGGGCACGGGCAGGTCCGCCAGCAGGCGGGCCGGCCCGGGCTCGTGGCTCACGGCCGGCTCGCCGTGCTCGCTGTGCTCGCCGTGCTCGCCGTGCTCGCCGTGCTCGCTGTGGTCGCTGCGCTCGCCGTGGGCCGCCTGGGCGTCCCCGGCAGCCGGTCGCCCGGCGGGGGCGCCCTTCATGCGGACGGTGATCGGGGCGGCAGCGGCGAGTCGGCTCATGCCGCACTCCTCTCGAGGGCGGGCGGGACGGGCGCCGTCAGCGGGTTGTGGCTCCTGCTCCGGCCGAGCATCCGGAAAGCGGCGAGCAGTGTGACGAGCGCAGCCACGCCGATGAAGCCCGCCTGCATGGCCAAGGTGTGACGGTCCGTGCCGGCCGTGAGGCCATGGACCGTCGCCACCGCAAAGAGGGGGAAGCTCGCGTAGTGCGTGAGACGCCAAAGTCGCTTCGGCAGGCGGGCCCGGAACATCGAGGTCACCTCGAGGGCGAGGAGCAGGTAGAGCCCCGCCACCCCCCAGGCGACGGCCGCGGGATGCCAGCTTCCCGTGAAGGGGACAAGGACCTCGATGATGCCGAAGTGGACATAGGTGTCGAGCACGATCGAGGTGACGTGGACGGTGAGGAACACGACCGCCACCCCACCGAGAAAACGATGCAGATCCACGAGCCAGGCCTGGCGAAGACGGTTCCGCAGCGACCGTGAGCTGAGTGCCAGCCCCCAGAGCACGCTGGCGGCGAGGAGGGCCCACGTCACGAGACCGCTCGCCCGCGCCGTGTACCAGATGAGCTTGCTGTCCATGCAGAGCACTCTCGGCGCCGAGGCTGGGTCTTGGCTGTGAGCGAAGCGGGAACTCCCGCTGACCCCTTCCCACCGGCAGAGTCACCGCCAAGTCGGAGACCACTGCCAGCAACCTCAAAGGCAACGCCGCCAGCATGGTGGCTGCAACCGGCAAGCGACGCTGAAGGAGGAACGGCTTTCGTGGATGGCACAAGGACAGGCTCAAGGACGACTCGCACGGAGCACCGGGCAGCCGGCCAACCCGCGGGCACCTCCGCTCTCGGCCGGCCAGGGAGGCCGGATCCGGC
>DASPSK010000033.1:0-10733 GCA_035623975.1 Acidimicrobiales bacterium
TGATCTCGGACGGCTCGGAGCGGGGCGCGTACGTGCCCACGATCTCGATGAAGCGACCGTCGCGGGGCGACCGGCTGTCGGCTGCGACGATCCGATACGTCGGCTGTTTCTTCTTTCCCACGCGCATGAGGCGGAGCTTGACAGACAAGGGGTTTCTCTTTCTCTTGGATCGGTTCGATCAGGGCTCGGGCCGGGGCACGGCTAGCGGGCGCTCCGGCTCGACGGAGTGAAACGGCTGCCCTTCTGTTTGCCCTTCGTCGGCTTCTGCTTGGCGCCGTTCACAAGGCGGTTTACCGGTCCCATCGACCGGACCACCTTCTGCATCTCCTTGAACTGGCGGAGGAGGTTGTTCACCTCGGTCGTGGACGTGCCGCTGCCGTGAGCGATCCGCAGGCGCCTCGAGCCGTCGATGACCGCCCGGCCGCGACGCTCGTCGGGCGTCATCGACCTGATGATCGCCTCGATCCGACCGACGTCCTTGTCATCGATTTTCGCATTCCGGAAGTCCTTCGGGACGCCCGGCAGCATGCCGAGCATGCCCTGCAGAGGGCCCATCCGCTTGATCTGCTGCAGCTGCTCGAGGAAGTCCTCGAGCGAGAACTGCCCCGCCATGAGCCGCTCTGTTGCCTTCTCGGCGACCTGGCTGTCGTACTCGCGCTCGGCCTTCTCGATGAGGCTGAGCACGTCACCCATTCCGAGGATGCGGCTGGCGAGCCGGTCCGGGTGGAACGTCTCGAAGTCGGCGATGCGCTCGCCGGTCGAAACGAAGGCGATGGGCTTGCCCACGACCTCCTTCACCGAGAGGGCGGCACCACCGCGGGCATCGCCGTCGACCTTGGTGAGGATCACACCGTCGAGGGCGAGGGCGTCGTTGAAGGCCTCCGCCGTCCGCACGGCGTCCTGCCCGGTCATGGCGTCGACGACGAAGAAGGTGTAATCGGGCCGGATGGCGTTCGAGATCGCCGTCATCTCGGCCATGAGGGCGTCGTCGATCGCCAGGCGGCCCGCGGTGTCCACGATCACGACGTCACGCCCGAGGCGCTCGGCCTCGCCGACGCCCTTGCGGGCGACCGTGACGGGAGCCGTCGGCTCGGAGAAGACGGTGACACCGATGTCCTGACCGAGGACGCGTAGCTGCTCGACGGCGGCGGGGCGCTGGAGGTCGGCGGCGACGAGCAGCGGCTGGCGCCCCTGCTGCTTGAACCAGCGCGCCAGCTTGGCGGCGGCCGTCGTCTTGCCGGAGCCCTGCAGGCCGGCGAGCAGCACTACGGTCGGCGGCCGGGAGGCGTAGCGGATCTTGAGGGGCTCACCGCCGAGGGTGCCCGTGAGCTCCTCGTTGACGATTTTGATGACCTGCTGGGCCGGCGTCAGGCTCTTCGACAGCTCTGCCTCGCTGCAGCGGGCGCGGATGCGCTCGATCAGATCCTTGACGACGTTCAGGTTGACGTCGGCCTCGAGGAGCGCCACTCGGATCTCGCGGAGGACCTCGTTGACCTCGGCGTCACCGAGGCGGCCGCGGCTGCGCAGCCGCGTGAAAATCCCTTCGAACCGGTCTGTGAGCGTCTCGAACATGAGCCTTGCCAGGTTAGTCGGGGCGGAGGCCGGCCCCGGGACCCTCAGCTGAAGAGGGCCGCCACGAACTCGGCGGGGTCGAAGTCGACGAGGTCGGCGACACCCTCGCCGACGCCGACGAGCTTGATCGGCAGGCCGAGCTCACCCCGGATGGCGAGCACGACGCCCCCCTTGGCCGTGCCGTCCAGCTTCGTCAGCACGACGCCCGTGACCCCGACCGCCTCGAGGAACTGCTTCGCCTGTACGAGGCCGTTCTGGCCGGTAGTGGCGTCGAGCACGAGGAGGACCTCGGCCAGCTGACCGGGCGGGCGCTCGGCCACCCGGCGAACCTTGCGCAGCTCCTCCATGAGGTTGACCTTGGTGTGCAGCCGGCCGGCCGTGTCGGCCAGCACGAGGTCGGCGCCCCGGGCGGCGGCGTGGGCGACGGCGTCGAAGATGACCGATGACGGGTCGGCACCGTCGGAGCCCCGGATGAGCGTGGCGCCGGCCCGCTCGGCCCACGTCTCGAGCTGCTCACCCGCCGCCGCCCGGAACGTGTCCCCGGCCGCCAGCACGACCTTGCGCCCCTCCGCCCGTTGACGCGCCGCCACCTTCCCGATCGTGGTCGTCTTCCCGACGCCGTTCACGCCCACGAAGAGCCACACCGTGGGGCCGTCCTCCTTGCCGAGGGCGAGCGTCGGCTCGTCGCCCGCGAACATCGCCTCGAGATCGGCGCGCAACGCCGCCAGCAGGGCCTCAGGCGTCTGCTCGACCTCGCCCGAGCGCACCTTGGCCCTGAGGTCGTCGAGCACCCTGGAGGTCGTGGCCACGCCGGCGTCCGCCAGGAGGAGCGCCTCCTCCAGCTCGTCGAAGGTGGCGTCGTCGACGGCCTTTCCACGGATCCCGTCGAGGTAGCCCCCGAGCAACTGGCGAGCCTTGCCGAGGCGGTCTCGCAGTGCCGGGCGCTCGGCCGGGACTCTTTCGGGCTCGCCTGCCTCCTCGAGCCGCTCGGCCGCCGGTGCCTCCCCCGCCGCTGCGGGCGCCGCCGGAGCACCCGGGCCGACCCGCGGCGCGGACGGAGCCTTCCTCGTCGGGCGGCGCGACCGGCTCGCCGTGACCAGGCCGACGCCCACGAGGGCGAGGACGAGGATGCCGACGAGGACGAAGACGAGCACCATGGCCCGGGGAGCCTACTGGGGACGCATTCGAGTCGACTTCGCACGCAGCCGGCTCAGGTTCGACACGACGCGGCCCTTGAGGTCTCCAAGCCGGCCGCGCCTCGCCCTCTCAGCCCGTGCGGGAGGCCTGCCGAGTCCCGAGCCGCTCGCTCACGACCTTCGAAGCCCCCCCGGGCTGGAGGGAGACGCCGTAGAGGATGTCGGCCGACTCCATCGTGCGCTTCTGGTGGGAGACGACGAGGAGCTGCGCCTCCCCTCGGAACTCGTCCATCAGGTCGAGGAAGCGGTGGAGGTTGATGTCGTCGAGGGCGGCCTCGACTTCGTCCATCAGGTAGAAGGGCGACGGCCGGCTCCGGAAGACGGCGAAGAGGTAGGCGAGGGCAACGAGGGAACGTTCGCCGCCGGAGAGCAGGGAGAGACGGCGCACGTTGCGCCCGGCCGGACGGGCTTCGACCTCGACGCCCGTCGAGAGCAGATCGCTCGGGTCGACGAGGGTGAGCCGACCCGTCCCACCCGGGAACAGGGTAGAGAAGAGCACCTCGAAGTGGCGGGCCACGTCGGCGAAGGCCTCCGTGAAGCCGTTGACGATCTCCTCGTCGACGGCCCGCACGACGCGCGACAGCTCTCTCCGAGCGGCGCGCACGTCGTTCAGCTGAGCGGCCAGGAAAGCGTCGCGTTCCTCCAGTGCAGCCAGCTCTTCGAGGGCAAGCGGGTTGACGGGACCGAGAAGGCGCAGCTCGCGCTCGAGCTCCCGCACGCGGGCAACCGGCGGTGTCCCCGGCGGGAGCTCTGGGCACCCGGCCGCCAAGGCTTCGGCCGGCTCCGTCTCAAGATCGTGCCGCAGACTCTGCACAGCGGCTTCCAGCCGCACACGCAGCTCGGCCAGCTCGAGCTCGACGCGTTGCAACCTCTCGCGGGCGGCCTCGAGCTCACGCTCGGCGCTCCCCCGCGCCCGGCGGGCATCCGACAAGCGGGCGGTGATCGAGGCGACGGCGGCGGCATGGGCGCTACGGCGCTCCCGCAGCCCGAGACCGAGGGCCGCGAGCTCACGCCTCCTCTCATCGACGACGGCGGCGAGGCGCTCGAGGGCGCGGCTGGCCGTTTCGTGCGCCTGGCGCCGGTCGGAGGCCTCGGCGCGAGCCGCCTCGCACCCCTCCAGGCTGGCGTCGATCTGGCGACGGCGCTCGGCCAGCAGGTGGCGCCGCTCGCCGAGCCCGGCGGCACGTACGTCCCACTCCGAGCGCCGGGACGCCAACGAGCGTGCCCGCTCGTCGAGCCGGCGCCGCTCGGCGGCTGCCACCTCGGCCACGTCGGCGATCTCCCGTTCGAACCGCTCGGCCGTTCCCAGCTCCGCCTCGCCTGCCTCCAGGCTTGCGCCGAGCACCGACACCCGGCGCCGCAGCTCCCCGAGAGCCGCCGAAGCCCCGGGTGCCTGCTCGCGCAACAGCTGCAACCGCCGAGCGAGCTCCTCGGCTTGTGCCCTCGACTGGCGCTCCTCGGCGGAGGCGGCGGCAAAGAGGCGGCCGCGCTCGGAGGCGGCGAGCCGCGCCTCGGCATAGTCCCGGCGAGCGACCTCCGCCAGCTCCCCGGTGGCCGCAGCCTCCTCCCCCGCCAGCACCGCATCGAGGCGCACGACCTCGAGGGCGGCCTTGGTGGCGCCGGCGCGGCCTGCGCCGAGACGCCACTCGTCGGCGGAGAAACGGTCCCCCTCGAGGGTGACGACGACCGCTTCGACGGGGAGGGTTTCGAGGAGGTGGAGAGCGGCGGCCAGACCATGCCGGCAGAGGATCACCCCGGCGAGAAGCCGGTCGAGGAGTGGGGCGACGCCGGCGTCGGTGGCCCGGACGCACGACCGGAGCAGCTCCACGCCGGCGGGAAGGACGGGTGGGGGCGGGGGACGCCGGGCCGGGTCGGCCAGGATGACGGAGCCGTCGACGCCGGACGCCCGCAGGTGCTCGATGGCGTTGCGGGCCTCGGCCGAGCCCTCGACGACGACGGCCCGCAGGGTGTTGGCGACGCCTGCCTCGAAGGCCAGCTCGCAACCCTCGTCGAGCTCCACGACGTCGAGGAGCGTGCCGAGAACCCCAGGCCGCCCGGCGAGGTGCTCCACGCCCGCGCGCGCCCGCGCCTCGTCGAGGGCGAGCTGGAGGGCATGGGCACGGGCCGTCAGCCCTTGGGAACGCCCGAGGGCCTCGCGGGCGGTCGCCTCCGTCGCCATGACGGCTGCGGCCGCCTGGCGCTCGGCGTCCTCAGCCGCCACCAGCACGGCGCGCGCCTCGTCGGCGACGACACGGCGCCGTTCGGCGTCTCTACATGCCTGCGCCATGGTGACTTCGAGCTCGGCGATCTGCTGAGCAAGGGCCGCCTCGCGCTCGATGGCGGCTGCAACGGCCTCGCGGACCACCGCCAGCTCGTCTCGGACACCGTCACGCGAGCGCCGCAGGCGGGCAACCTCGGCGGCGGCCTCTGACGGCGAGTGGCCGCCTGCGCCCGCCCGACCGGACCAGGCCGTCTCCTCGCCTGCGAGATCGGCCGCTTCGGAGTCGAGGGCCTCCCGCTCCGGAACCAGCTCGGCTGCCAGCACGGACGTCTCGGCCAGCTCCGCCTCGATGCGGGCTGCCTCGGACTCGAGTGAGGCCACGACATCGGCCTGCGCGCTCTGAGCAAGCACCAGCGCCACACTCCGCCGCCGCTCCTCGATCACGTTGGCGACGCCCCGGGCGCGCTCCGACAAGCGCTCGGCCGCCGCCAGCAGGGGGGCCACGTCGCCGGACTGCGCAGCGTCCAGCGAGGCCTCGCTGGACGCCACGAGCTCGTCGAGGCGAGCCAGCTCCGCCTTCCGGCGCCCGTCCTCGGCTTCGAGCGACAGGCGGGAGGCTTCTGCCGCCGAGAGCCGCTGCTGCAGCGACCTGAGCTCGTTGCCGGCCACGTGCAGCTGCAGCGCCCTCAGCTCGGCGGCGAGGGAGTCATGACGACGAGCCGCCTCCGCCTGGCGCTCGAGCGGGCGCAGCTGGCGGCGCACCTCGCGGTGCAAATCCTGCAGGCGCAGCAGGTTGGCCTCGGTCGACTCGATCCGCCGCTCCGCCCGCTCCCGCCGTCGGCGGAACTTGAGGATGCCGGCCGCCTCCTCGATGACGGCGCGCCGCTCCTCCGGACGAGCCTGCAAGATCGTGTCGAGCTGCCCCTGGCCCATGATGACGTGCTGTTGGCGTCCCACGCCCGCGTCCGAGAGGAGCTCCTGGATGTCGAGCAGCCGGCAGGCGACCCCGTTCATCGAGTACTCGCTCTCACCGCTGCGAAACAACGTCCGCGTGATCGTCACCTCCGCCAGGTCGACGGGCAGCCGGCCGGAGGAGTTGTCGATGGTGAGCGACACCTCGGCTCGTCCGAGCGCCGGCCTTTTGGACGTGCCGGCGAAGATGACGTCGTCCATCTTCGACGAGCGGACGACGCGGGGGCCCTGGGCGCCGAGCACCCAGGCGACGGCGTCGACCACGTTCGACTTGCCGGATCCGTTCGGACCGACGATGACGGTCACGCCCGGCTCGAACTCGAGCGTCGTCGGGTCCGCGAACGATTTGAACCCCCGGAGGGACAGCGATTTGAGGTACACGGCGGGGTTCACGCTACCCGCCGGCCCGGCCCTGTTTGGGGATGCCGATCAGTGCTGGCAACCCTCGCAACAGTAGGCAACACGAGCCCCAAATCGAACCCGCGAGATGGGCGTCCCGCAGACCACGCACGGCTCGCCGAGGCGGTCGTAGACGTTGTGATGCAGCTGGTAGGAGCCGAGCCCGCCCATCACGTCGCGGTAACGGGCGTCGCGCAGCGAAGAGCCGCGCAGGCGTACCGCCCGCCTGAGCAGGCTCGAGGTTGCCCGGGCGACACCGGCGACCTCCTCGTCCGAGAGCGTGTCGGTGCGGCGGTCGGGGCGGACGCCGCAGGCGAAGCAGATCTCGTCGGCGTAGATGCTCCCGATGCCCGAGACGATCCTCTGGTCGGTGAGGGCGGCCTTCAGCGGGACCCGATGGCCGGCAAGGCGCTGGCGCAGCACCTTCGCGCCCAGGCCGTCGACGAGTGGATCGGGCCCGAAGCGGGCGAAATCAGCCGGTAGCCCGTCCGGGCCGACCTCTGCGGTCACGTACCACTCACCGAATGTCCGTGGGTCGACGAAGTGGAGCTCACTGCCGTCGCCGAGTTTCGCCACGACGTGGGTGTGAGGCGCCGGGGTGAGCGGGGCGCCGCCCGCACCCGCCACCCAGAGCAGCTGGCCGGTCATGCGAAGGTGGATCACGAGCACCTGGCCGTCGTCGAGCAGGAGCGCGAGGAACTTGCCCTTCCGGCGGACCGCCTCGACTGTGCGGGATCGTAGGCGTTCGACGAGCTCGGACGGCGGCTGGCGGCGCACGGTCCGGCGGCCCGTCACCGTGACCTCGACGAAGCGCTGGCCGACGAGCCGCTCGTCGAGCCCTCGGCGAATGGTTTCGACTTCGGGCAGCTCAGGCAGCGTGCGGCCCCCGCATGCTCGACAAGGGGCGCACGGCCGCGGAGCGCTCAGGCACCGCCGCTCAGCACGTTCGGATCTCTCACCACCGGCGTGGCCGCGTGCCAACGGTCCAGCAGCACCCCGAGGGCCTCCTCGGCCGCTCGCCGCTCGGCGTCCTTCTTCGACCGCCCCTCACCGGAGCCGAGGTGCTCTCCGCCGACGATCGCCTGGGCGGTGAACTGCTTGGCGTGATCCGGCCCTCGCTCCTGCACGACGTAGAGGGGCACACCGAGCACCATCTGAGCGGCCAGCTCCTGCAGCCGGTTCTTCGGGTCACCGAGGCGCGCCTCCGAGGAGACGGCGGCGATGCGGGGACCGAGCAGCTCGAGCACGAAGCCGCTGGCGCCCTCGATGCCGGCGGAGAGGTAGACGGCACCGATGACAGCCTCCAGGCAGTCCGCCAGGATGGAGGACTTGCGGCGACCCCCGGAGCTCTCCTCGCCCTTTCCGAGGAGGAGTGCGTCCCCGATCCCGAGCGATTCGGCCACCGGGGCAAGGGCGAGCGTGCTCACGACCGCCGCCCGCACACGGGCGAGATCGCCTTCGGGCAACTCGGGGAACAAGACGAAGAGGTGATCGGTGACGACGAGCCCGAGCACGGCGTCGCCGAGCAGCTCGAGACGTTCGTTGGAGAGTTGCGGGGGCGACTCGGCGCAGAACGAACGGTGCGAGAGCGCCTGCCGCAGCAGCTCGGGCGGGATCCCATAGGCGGCGAGCCGCTCGGCGAAGGGGCGGACGGCATCGCCTTCCACGACGCTCCCCGCCCGCTCAGGCAGCGTCGAGCTTCGCCGTGACGTAGTCGACCGCGTCCCGGACGGTGCGCAGATCCTCGAGATCCTCGTCATCGATCCGGAAGCCCGCAACCTGGTCGCTCAGCTCCTCTTCCAACGCTTCAACGAGCTCGATGAGGGCCAAGGAGTCGGCGTCGAGATCGTCGGCGAACGAGGACGACTCGGTGATGCTGGTGGCGTCGATCTCGAGGATCTCCGCCAGCTGGTTGCGGACGATCTCGAGCACATCGCTCCGTGTCAGGGTACTGCCGGTGGTCTCACCCACGTCGGGCTCCTTCTTCGCGTCGATCTCCGTCGGATGCTACTGCCGTCGCCGCCCGACGGTGGGGGCTCAGCCTGGGGGGCGGGCCGCGGCCCGGCTCCTGCGGCCGGGCGCCTGCCGGGCGAACCGCCGCCGGTTCGCGCCGGCCGGGGCTGGACCCTCAGCCCGGGCCGGCCACGGCCGCTGCGAGCTTGCCCGAGAGGTCCCTCGCGGCGAGGTCGTAGCCGGCGCGGACTGCGTTCACGATCGCTCGGGACGAGGACGAGCCGTGGCTGATGATGCAGACGCCGTTGAGGCCGAGCAGCATGGCGCCGCCCGTGTTCTCCGGGTCGAGGGGCTCGGCGCGTTGCAACAGCGCGGGCAGGAGGACGTCACCGGCCGCTTTGTTCTCCGGCGTGGCGGCGAAGACCTGCAGGATGATGTCCATGAAGACCCGCAGGGCGCCTTCGAGGGTCTTGAGGGCGACGTTGCCGGTGAAGCCGTCGGTCACGATGACGTGAACGCCGCCGGCGAGCAGATCCCGGCCCTCGGCGTTTCCGACGAATTCGAAGCCCTCCGGGTGCATCCCGGCCAGGAGGGCGTGCGCCTCCTTCGTGAGGGTGTTGCCCTTGGAGGACTCCTCGCCGATCGAGAGCATGGCGACCTTCGGTCGCTCGAGGCCGTAGCGCTCCCGGTAGAAGGCGGCACCCATCTGGGCGAACTGCACGAGCCACTCGCTCTGGCAGTCGGCATTGGCGCCGGCGTCGACCAGCACCGTGGGGGCGTCTCCGAGAGCTGGCAGAGGAGTGGCGATGCACGGGCGGGAGACACCGGAGAGACGGCCCATACGCAAGAGAGCGCTCGCCATGGTGGCGCCCGTGTTGCCGGCGCTCACCATGGCACATGCCTTGCCGTCACGGACCGCCTCGGCGGCCCGCACGAGGGACGAGTCCTTCTTCGTGCGCACGCCTCGGGCGGCGTCCTCGGACATGCCGATGACCTCGCTCGCCGGGATCACCTCGAGATCGCCGGTGTCGCCCAAGGTGCCGTCGGTCGGGCCGACGAGAACGACGGGGATACCCAGCTCGTCCCGGGCGCGGCGGGCGCCGGCGACGATCTCGCCCGGAGCCCGGTCTCCCCCCATGGCGTCGACGGCAACGGGCAGATCGGGTGGGACGGTCAATCGACTTCGATCGCCTGCCGCCCGTGGTACCAGCCGCAGTGCGGGCAGACGACGTGCGGGAGCTTGGCGCGGCGACACTGCGGGCAGATGCTGCGCGGCGGCTCCTTCAGCGTCCAGGCTGCGGCGCGGCGGCTCCGGCTTTTCGATTTCGAGGTCTTCTTCTTGGGGACGGCCATCGTCGTTTCCTTAGTCGGTCCGAGGGTCAGGCGCCTCGCACGTGCAGGTCTCGCAGTTGCGGTTCACACCGCACTCCGGGCACAGACCCCGGCAGTCTTCCTGACAGAGTGGTGCGAGCGGCAGCTCCAGGATACAAGCATCGTGAACGATCGGTTCCAGGTCGAGGAAATCGCCCGTGATGCCGTAGCCGAGGTCGGGGTCCGGATGGTCGGTGCAGATCTCGTCGACGACGGCGACAAGATGCCCGCGGGCGGTGCCGAGGCACCGGCGGCACGTGCCCTCAAAGGGCGCCCGCACGAGCCCTTTCACGCTCAGCCCGCCGATGACCGACTCGATGGTCCCGTCGAAGGACACCGGGACGCCCTCGGGTACCCAGGAGTCCGTCACGGCGAGCTCGGGGATGACGCCGGCGATCTCGCTCTCGTGCACAGAGCCGGGATGGCGGCGGAGCGTGGCTACCGGCACGAGCCACGGCGAGGCCACTAAGCGTCCTGGTCGAAGAGCCCGTCGTCGGAGTCCGGGTCACCGTCGGCGGTGAGGAAGTCGCCCTCCTCCTTCTCGTCGCCCGGGTCGTCGGGCACGGCCGCCAGGCGCTCCCGGCCGGAGCGGACCGTCTTCATCGTGCGATCGAGCACGATCTCGAAACCGGCCAGCTTCTGGTCGATGTAGTCCTCCGCCTCGTGCCGCAACCGCCGGCCTTCGGCTTCGGCGTCCTCCACCAGGCGGACGGCGCGGTGCTCGGCCTGGCGCACGATCTCGGTCCGCTGCACCATTCGCTCGGCATGCACGCGGGCGTCCTCGATGATCTCGGCCGCCTCTCTGCGAGCGGCCGCGACCACCTCATCGCGGTCCTTCAGCAGGCGGCGGGCACGGCGGAGCTCCTCGGGGAATTCGTCGCGGGCAGCTTCGAGCAGCTCGAGAACCTCGTCCCGTGCCACCATGACCGAGGACGACAGCGGGACCGACTTGGCCGTCGAGATGATGTCGATCAGCTCGTCGAGGACACCCTCGACTCCCCCATCAGGCTCGGTTGCCTCCTCGACCTCCGAGCCCGGGCCGAACGTCG
>DASPSK010000034.1:0-3422 GCA_035623975.1 Acidimicrobiales bacterium
GCGGAAGCCCTGGCCGGCGCCTTGTGCTGCGTCGTACACGCCGTCACCGGCTTTACTGCGCGAAACGGCTGAAACCGGACACCGAATACGGACGAATCCGGACACGCGAAACGGTTGATTCCGGACACCTGATCCGGACCAAAGCGGACAAGCTCCGCCGGCGGCGCCTCATCCACCACTAGCGGCTCACTCCCTTCTTGACTGCCGGCGACGGCTCGAGGAGGAGGACGTGTGCCGAGGAAGAGGCTTCCCATGCGCAAGATCACAGAAGCACTGCGGCTGAAGGCCGCAGGGTTGGGCAACCGCGAGATCGCCGCCAGCATCGGTGCCGGCAAGACGACCGTCTACGAGATCCTCGCCCGTGCCGAGGCGGCGGGCGTGTCGTGGCCACTGTCGGCCGAGACAGACGAGGACGAGCTCGAGGCGATCCTCTACCCGCCGCCGAGCCGCGAGCTGGCGCTTCGCCGGCCAGTTCCCGATTGGCGCGAGGTGCACGGCGAGCTCAAGCGCAAGCGCCACGTCACCCTGCGCCTCTTGTGGCTCGAGTGGAAGGAGACCCATAAAGACGGCTGGGGCTACACCCAGTTCTGCTGGCACTACCGGGAGTGGCTCTCCTGCCAGGACGTGGTGATGCGCCTCTCGTATGCCGCCGGCGAGCGGATGTTCGTCGACTTCTCCGGGGACACGATCGACATCGTCGACCAAGAAACCGGCGAGATCACCAAGGCCGACGTGTTCGTGTCGGTGCTCGGCTGCTCAGGCCTGCTGTATGTCGAGGCGACGAGGGGCCAGGACCTGAGATCGTGGGTCGCCGCCCACGAGCACGCCTGGGCTTACTACGGCGGCGTCGCCGAGGTCACCGTGCCCGACAACCTGCGCGCCGGGGTGACCAAGGCCTGCTTTTACGACCCCGAGCTCAACCCCACCTACGCCGAGCTCGCCAGTCACTTCGGCACCGTCGTGCTGCCGACGCGTGTCGCTCGTCCCCGGGACAAGGCCGCCGTCGAAGCAGGTGTCCTCGTCGCCGAACGCTGGGTGCTGGCGCCGCTTCGCAATCGGCGCTTCTTCTCCCACGCCGAGGCGAACGAGGCGATCGGTCTCCGTCTCGCCGAGGTGAACTCGCGTCCGTTCCGGGGCGAGCCGGCGAGCCGGAAAGAGCTCTTCTGCGAGCTGGAGCGACCTGCACTGCGGCCACTGCCGCAGACCCCCTATGAGTTCGCCACCTGGCGCAAGGTCACCGCCAACATCGACTACCACGTCGAAGGGCCCGACCGGCGCTACTACTCGGTCCCTTACCGCCTCGTGCGCCAGCGCCTCGACCTGCGGGCGACTACTACGACGATCGAGATCATGAAAGCTGGACGCCGGGTCGCCAGTCACAGGCGCGAGTACGGGCGACGGCGTTATGTCACCGATCCCGAGCACATGCCAGCGAGCCACCGGGCGCACGCCGAATGGACGCCCTCACGCCTCATCGCCTGGGCGGGGACGATCTCAAAGGACACCGCCGTCCTGGCTGAGCGCATGCTCGAATCACGGCCTCACCCCGAGCATGCCTACCGTGCCTGCCTCGGGCTCATGTCCCTCACCCGCCGCTACGGCAACGAGCGCGTCGGCGCCGCCTGCGCCCGAGCCCTTCAGCTCGGGACGACGTCGTACTCCTCGGTCAAGTCCATCCTCGCCGAGGGCCTCGACAAGGTGCCGCTCGGCCCCAGCGAGCAGCTGCCGGCGCCACCCGAGCACGAGAACCTGCGGGGTGCGGACTACTACGCCACCGAGGAGGCGTGATGCTCACCCACCAGACGATCGGAAAGCTCGAGGCCCTCGGTCTTCAGGCGATGGCCGACGGCCTCACCGAGCAGCTCGCCACGCCCGGGACCTACGAAGAGCTCTCCTTCTCGGACCGCCTCGGGTTGTTGGTCGACCGGGAGGCCGACGCCCGCGACTCTCGCCGGCTCCAGAGGCGATTGAAAGAGGCCAAGCTGAGATACCCGGCCTCGGTCGAGGACGTCGACTTCCGTGCGCCCCGCGGCCTCGACCGCTCCGTCGTGCTCTCCCTCGCCGAGGCACGCTTTGTCGCCGCCCGCCAGAATCTCGTCATCACCGGTGCGACCGGCTGCGGCAAGTCGTTCCTCGCCTGCGCCTTCGCCAATGCCGCCCTCCGCCAGGGCCACACGGCTTTGTATCTCCGCACCCCGCGGCTCTTGGACGACCTCTCGCTCGGTAGAGCCGACGGACGTTATGCACGCCTGCTCGCCAGTCTGGCCCGGGTCAGCCTGTTGGTCTTGGACGACTTCTTGATCACGCCGGCCGGCGTCGAGGCCTGTCGGGACCTCTTGGAGGTGGTCGAGGACCGCTCGCAGCTGCGCTCGACGATCGTCGTCAGCCAGCTGCCGCCGGAGCGCTGGCACAGCGCCATGTCGGATCCGACCCTCGCCGAGGCGGTGCTCGACCGGCTGCTGCAGTCCTCGCACCGGATCGCTATGAAGGGCCAGTCGATGCGCAAGCGCCAGCCAAGCACCGACGACGAGGCGGCATGACCGCGATCGCGATAGACAATCCGGTCGTCGATCCGAAGGGGGTGGTCGCCGGCCAAGAGCACACGGGACACTGAACGACTGTCGCAGGCGCCGCCGAGGTGTCCGGAATCAGCCGGAACAGGTGTCCGCTTTCAGCCGGAACGGGTGTCCGAAATCACCGGAATGCGCACCGTGATCAACAAAGACGCAGTTGACCTTCGTCGTGCTGCCGGTCAAGACGTAGATCGGCCGGAAGCCCCAATCGGCACCGATGAACCCGCCGGGGCCAGGTGGCGCACAGCTGACGCGATAAGTGCCAGCCGGAACGTCGCTGATCACGTAGTTCCCATCCTGACCGACCTTGCGGATGATCTCACGCTTCGAGAAGACGTCAAGCAGCCTGATTTCGCCGGGGCCTGGATAATTCCAGCCTGCGACGTACAAAATTCTTCCGGTCACGGTGCCCACATGGCTGGGCGAGGCCGAACAGGCACTCATCACAAGCGCAACAGCCACCAAAGCGAGCCAACGGGAGAGCTTCACCGACGTGATTGTCCCACCGCAACAGGCGGCTCCGGTCGCGCTCGCCCTGAAGGACGAGAGGCGGGACCTGGCAGCTCCTCCCGCCATAGGGGGTCCTACCTGAGGAAGACGGTCGCGTTATTACGCCGAAGTGAACGCCGGACGTGTCGACTTACTCGGCGCTCCCTCGATAACGGCAGCCCCAAGGATGGGAGGGCGCGGGAGTGAGCAACTCGCACCACATTGGCTGCATCGCTGCATAGCCGCCGACCCCTCGGCAGAGCCCAGAGCTGAGAGGACGCCGGGGAGCAGCCATCGCCGCCCGCAAAAGGGCGCTGGCCGAGTGGGAGGCGGCAAACGCCGACCTTGCCTTCGACCCGG
>DASPSK010000369.1:0-12522 GCA_035623975.1 Acidimicrobiales bacterium
CGAGGGGGACGCGGACGGCGACGTAGCCGCAGTCCTCCCGGCTCTCGTTGCCGTGCAGCTGGGCGGCCTTGAGCCCGACGCGATTGACGATCTCGACGACCCGCTGGGGTTGCTCGTCGCGAAAGACGCCCACCGTGAGGATCTCCGGGGGGAGGCGGCGGACGATCGCCTGCACGGCGTTGGGGCTCATCTGGCGGGGTGACGGAGCAAAGACGAAACCAACGGCGTCGGTCCCCATCGCCACGGCGATGAGGGCGTCCTCCTCACTCGTGATCCCGCAGATCTTGACCCACATCAGGCGGGAGCTCCACGGTTCGCGGCGGCCACCCCGGCCGGCGGGCGGAGCGCCCGAACCGCCAGTGCCCGATCCGGGCTCCGCACGAGCTGCTCTCCCACCAGCACGGCGTCGTAGCCGGCGTCCCCGAGTCGGATGACATCGTCGCGCGAGCCGATGCCCGACTCGGCCACCTTCACGATGCCGGCGGGCAGGGCGGCGGCCAGGGCCTCGGCGCGGGCGGTGTCGAGCTCGAAGGTGCGCAGATCCCGTTGATTGACCCCTATGAGCTGTGCACCGGCGGCAAGCGCCCTAGCCGCCTCCTCGAGGTCGTGCACTTCGACGAGGGCGGCGAGGTGGAGCGCGCCTGCCAGCCCGAGGAAGCTCCGGAGGTCGTCGTCACCGAGCGCCGCCACGATGAGCAGGAGGGCGTCTGCCCCCATCAGGCGGGCGTCGTAGAGGTCTGCCTCGCACACGGTGAAGTCCTTGCGGAGCACCGGGAGGCTCGTGGCCGCTCGGGCGGCGGACAGATCCTCCGGCGAGCCCCCGAAGTGCGGGCCGTCCGTGAGCACGGAAAGGCACGCGGCCCCGCCGTCGGCGTAGTCCCTCGCCAGGCTGGCAGGATCGAGATCGGGGTCGAGATCGCCCTTCGAGGGCGACCGCCGCTTGATCTCGGCGATGACGGCGGGAGCTGCGCCCTGGCACAGCGCCGCCGTGAACGGCCTCGGAGGGTCGCCCGTCACGCTGGCAGCCGCCGCCTCGGCCAGAGCATCGAGATCACGAGGATCCTGCAGGGCGCGGGCGCGATGCCAGGCGAGGATCCCGTCGAGGTACGACGACATTGCCTGCGAGCCTACCTGGAGCGGCCGTCCTCGCCAGGGTGGCGGGCGCGCCGCCGCCTGCCGGACCGAGCGGTCCTGATCAGGAGGCCGCCACGCCCGAGCGGCTGCCCGCACCCGTGACTCCGTGATGGGAGCGCACGAGACGGTCCTCGGCGGAGGTGTTGACGATGAGGGGCGAGTGGCAGAGCACGATCAGGCCGATCGACATGAGGCTCAAGGCAAGGGCATCGACCGACAGCACACCGATGCCGCCGCGCAGGTTGTCACCGAAGAGCCCGACACCGATGACGATGCTGGCGATCGGGTCGACGATGACGAGCGACGCCTGCGAAGCCGTGATAGGGCCGGCGTGGAAGGCGTTCTGGGCGAGGAACAGCCCGGCCAGACCCGAGACGGCGATGCCATAAGGCTCGAAGTGCGTGAAGAGGGCCGAGAAACCCTCCCGGTCGTACAGCACAGTCGTTGCCTTCATGAAGGCAGCGCACACGGCGAAGGCGATGGCGGCCGACGCCCCGTACCACGCCGAGCGCCACGGCCTCGACCCGAACCGGGCGAGGACGATGCAGGCGGCGATGGCACCGACCGTGGCGATCATCATGAGCAGCCATCCGACCGAGTTCGGGATGAGGTCACCGCCGCCCTGATTGGAGACGGCGAGGAACGTCGCCAGTCCGGCAACGGTCAACACGACGCCGAGGCCCTCCTTCCATCCGAGGGGACGGCCGAACCACAGGCGAAGGATGATCACGAGGAAGAGCAGCTCGGTCACGAGGAGCGGCTGCACGAGCGTCAGCCCGCCCTGTCCGAGGGCGGCCACCTGGAAGAGGAAGGCCCCGACCATGCTGAGGAGCCCGAACCACCAGACCGGTCGCCGCAGGACGTGCGCCATGAGCCTCCAGCGCATGGACGCATCCGCCGGGGCGGTCTCGACTCCGAGCCGCTCGAAGATCGTCGCGAGAGCGTTGCAGAGTGCCGCGGCCAGCGCGAGGACGACAGCCATATATGGAAGATCTATCCGCTCACGAGCGGTAGCCGCTCGATCTTTGCACCGGCCACCTCCTCGGTACCGGCAAAACCGCTGGTCGAGACGCTGGCGGCCGCCGGAACGGAGGTGCCGCGTTTGATGTAGGCGAGGGCGACGTGGCTGCCGAAGCCGGGCGACCAGGCGACGCTCGTGAGCGCGCCGACGGTCGCCCCGTCGACGACGACTTCGTCGCCCGCCACCGGCTCGCCCCCCTCGATGACGACGCCACGGAGGCTGCGGGGCGTGTTCGATCCGCGGGCGTCGATGCGGGCGACCAGCTCCTGACCCGTGTAGCAACCCTTCGTGAAGCTGACGGTGTGCGCCACGAGCTCGCCCGCCTCCTGCGGGATCGTGCGCTCGGTCAGCTCCCGCCCGAGCACGGGCACGCCGGCCTCGATCCGGGCCGCCTCGAAGGATTCGTCCTCGCCGGCCGTGGCGCCGAGGTCGAGCTGGGCCGGATCCAATGGCAGCTCCCTGCGAAAGAGCACATCGCTCCCCCGCCATGCGGGCCAGTCGACCGGCACGACGGCGACGGCGCCGGCACCAGCCTGGGCGGCGAGCTCGGCGGCGCTCGGTGCTCGCGGGCCGCGCACCTCGAGCGAGCCCAGCTTGTCGAGCAGCTCCAGATCGGCTTTCACGCGCAGCTTGAAGCGGCGCAGCCGCTCGCAGAGCATCTCCCCGAAGCCGCTGCCGACGTCGAGCAGGTAGGCGTCCGGCCCGAGCGCCGTGACCCGGCAAAAGGAGTCGATCTTGCCTTGGGGGGAGAGCACGAGTGTCTCGGTCGAGCTGTGGCCGCCTGAGCCCCCTCCGGCCACGAGGCCCGATAGATCCTGGCTGACCTGGCCTTGAAGCCAGTCCAGCGCTCCCGGGCCGGACACGACGACGCCGTCGCGGGGGACGAGGCGCCATGCGGCCGACTCTCGGATCGCCTCGTAGGTCCTATCCGCTCGTTCGGTCATCTCCGAGTGCAACACCGCGCTGGGCCGTCAGCTTCCGCGCGCCCGCCACAGCTGCCAGGACGGCGGCCGCCTTGTCCGAGCATTCGACGTCCTCGGCCTTGGGGTCGCTGTCGGCGACGATGCCGGCTCCCGCCTGCACCGACGCCCGACCGTCCGCCGTGGCCACGAGCGTGCGGATCGTGATGGCCGTGTCGAGGTTGCCGGAGAAGTCGATGTAGCCGACGACCCCGGCGTACGGGCCGCGTTTGGTCCGCTCGAGCTCGTCGATGATCTCCATCGCCCGCACCTTCGGGGCGCCGGACACCGTCCCGGCCGGGAGCGTCGCCCGCAGCACGTCGATGGGACCCTTGCCCTCGACGAGCTGGCCCGAGACCTGAGAGGTCAGGTGCATGACGTGGCTGTAGCGCTCGACGGTCATGAGCTCGTCGACGTGCTCGGTGTTGAACCGGACGACGCGGCCCACGTCGTTTCGGGCCAGATCCACGAGCATGACGTGCTCGGCCACTTCCTTCGGGTGCTCCACGAGCTCGGCCTCGAGGCGGCGGTCCTCCTCCTCGGACTCGCCCCGCCGCCGCGTGCCGGCGATCGGCCGCGAGACGACGCGGCCGTCGAGCAGCTGCACGAGCGGCTCCGGCGAGGCGCCCACCACGGTGACGCCACCTTGGCGGAGGAAGAACATGTAGGGGCTCGGGTTGACCTGGCGCAGGACGCGGTAGACGTCAAAGGGGTCACAGCCGAGCTCGAGGTCGAAACGCTGCGAGAGCACGACCTGGAAAGCATCCCCTGCGCGGATGTAGTCCTTTGCCACCTCGACGGCCAGCTGGTACTCCTCGGACGACATGACCCGGCGCACCAGCGAGTCGGGCAGCGATTCGGAGCGGGCCGGTGGCGGGAGGAGCGACTCCCTCCTCGGTCGTTCGAGGTCGGTCCGCAGCTGCTCGAGATGATCGTTGGCGACCTCGTACCGCCCGAGGGCCGCCTCCAGATCCGGTTGACCGCCGGGCGTCGGCGGCACGACGACGTTGTCGACGAGCGTCACCCGCTGGCGCCAGTGGTCGAAGGCGGCCAGCTCGCCGATGACCGAGACGACGGCGTCGGGCACGCCGAGGTCGTCCGGCGGTGGCGGCCCCAAGTGCTCCACCTCGCGCACGACGTCGTACCCAAGGTATCCGACGAGACCGCCGTGCAGCGGCGGCAGCTCGGCGAGAGCCGGTGACCGCAGCTCGGCGACCACCTTCTCGATGGCGGCGAGGATGCCGTTCTCGAGCGGCACGGTGAGCGGCAGCTCTCCTTCGACCTCTACGTGATGGCCGCGGGCGAGCAGAGTGGCCACGGGGGAGCGCCCGAGAAACGAGAACCGGCTCCAGCGCTCACCGTGCTCCACGCTCTCCAAGAGGAAACCCTCCCCATCCCCCACCATCGCCCTGAACGCCCCCACCGGCGTGAGGGTGTCGGCAACGAGCTCCTGCCACGCCGGCACGACGCGATGGCTCCGGGCCAGAGCCGCAAAGGCCTCGCGATCGGGCGCCATCACGTCCCGAGATGGCGGAAGAAGCACGACCGCTCGCCCGTGTGGCAGGCGCCGCGGCCCTCCTGGCGGACGAGGACGAGGACGGCGTCCCCGTCGCAGTCGTAGCGCACCTCGCGGACGTACTGGCGGTCGCCCGAGGTCTCGCCCTTGCACCAGTACTCCTGTCGGCTGCGGCTCCACAGCCAGGTGCGCCCCGTCTCGAGCGTCCGCCGCAGGGCCTCCGCGTCCATCCATGCCAGCATGAGGACCTCGTGCGTGTCGGCCTCTTGCACGATCGCAGGCACGAGGCCGTCCGCGTTGAATCGGATGTCGGCCAGCGTGCCGCTGACCGCCGGCGGCTCGCTCGGCGTCCGGGCCGGTGCGCTCACAGGTAGAGGCCCGTGCCGCCGTCGATCCGCTCGGAGGCGACGGCGTGCACGTCCCGCTCCCTCAAGATGAGGTACTCCTCGCCCTGCACGTCGACCTCGAAGCACTCCTCCGGGTTGAACAGCACGGTGTCGCCGGCACGGATCGTGCGCACATGGGGCCCGACCGCCGCCACCTCCGCCCACGCCAGCCGCCGCTGCACCTGCGCGGTGGCGGGAATGAGGATGCCCGCCCGCGAGCGGCGCTCGCCCTCGGACTGTGGGACGTTCACGAGCACACGGTCGTTCAGCATCGTCACCGGCTGCTTGCCTGCCCCCGCCGCCGGCGGCACCTTCGGACGGGCGCCCGCACCGCCCGCTGGCGCCGGCTTGCTCGTGTCGCTCTCCACGGCGCCAACGGTACTGCTCCCCGGGACCGCTACAGGCCTGGTGGCCGCACTCCGACGCCGTGGCGGGCGAGGTACTCCTTCGCCTCGGCGATGCTGTAGCGCCCGAAGTGGAAGATCGAGGCGGCGAGGAGCCCGTCGGCGCCCCCCTCGACGGCGCCGGCGAGAAGGTGCTCGAGGGTCCCCACGCCGCCCGAGGCGATGATCGGCACCCTCACGGCGGCACTGATGGCCCTCGTCAGCTCGAGGTCGTAGCCGAGCTCGGTCCCGTCACGATCCATGGACGTCACGAGGAGCTCGCCGGCTCCGAGGTGGGCGCAGGTCCGCGCCCACTCGATGGCGTCCAGCCCCGTCGGCCGGCGACCGCCGTGGGTGACGACGTCGAAAGCGGGGTGGCCGCCTGAGGGGCGCTCTCGGCTCGCTCCGAGCCGCCGGGCGTCAATCGCGACCACGACGCACTGGGACCCGAATTCCGTCGCCAGCTCGGTGATGAGTCCCGGGCGGGCGACGGCGGCGGAGTTCACCGCCACCTTGTCGGCTCCCGCCCGCAGCAACGCCCGGGCATCGGCCACCGAACGGATGCCGCCACCGATGGTCAGCGGGATGAAGACCTCCTCGGCGGCGCGTTCGACGATGTCGATCATGATCGAACGGTCGTCCGAGGAGGCCGTGATGTCCAAGATGACGAGCTCGTCCGCCCCTTCGGCGTCATAGCCGGCCGCCAGGGCGACCGGATCGCCGGCGTCGCGCAGGTCGACGAACTCCACGCCCTTCACGACCCTGGCGGCGTCGACGTCCAGGCAGGGGATCACCCGCACGGCGTTCACGGCGCCTCGGGGCCCGCTCGAAGCCGCTTCACTCCGGCCGACCGCCCGTCCCGCAGGCGAGCAAGGCATCGGCGAGCGAGAGCCGGCCCGAGAGCAGCGCCCGCCCGACGATGGCCCCCTCGAGTCGCCGCCCGTCGACCGCGAGGGCCCCGAGGCGTTCCAGATCCCCGGCGGAGGCTACGCCGCCGGAGGCCACGACGCTCAGCCGCGTCCAACCGAGCACGAGGCCGAGCCCGGGGAGATCCGGGCCCTCACCCGTGCCGTCGCGGGCGATGTCGGTGACGACGACGCCCGCCAGCTCGGCGCCACGGAGACGGCCGAGCACCTCGGCAAGCGGGTAGCCGCTCGCCTGCGTCCAACCGCGCACCGCCACCTCGGGCACACCGGCGGCGTTTCGCCGGTAGTCGAGCCCGGCGAGGATCCGCTCGGGCCAGCGGGCCGCCAGCCGCTCCAGCAGGCTGGGCTCGGTCACGGCGGCCGTGCCGAGCACGAGACGCTCGACCCCGAGAGCGAGCAACGCCTCGGCCGACGCGTCGTCTCGCACACCGCCGCCGACCTGCACGGGGACGTCAAGGCGGCGGGTGATGGCCCCGATGACGTCCCGGTTCGCACCGAAACCCGTGCGGGCGGCGTCGAGGTCGACGACGTGCAGGCGCTCGGCTCCAAAGCGCACGTACTCCTCGGCCACGCTGAGCGGGTCCCCGTAGCTCGTCTCGCGATCGAAGTCGCCCTGCACGAGGCGGACACAACGGCCCTCGCGGATGTCGATGGCCGGCCAGAGCTGCATCAGGCCGCCTTCAGCTCGCCGCAGAGGGAGGCGAAACGGCGCAGGAGCTGAAGCCCCGTCGCGCCCGACTTCTCCGGGTGGAACTGCGTACCGAACAGTGAGCCCTGCTCGACGGCGGCCACCACCGGCCCGCCATAGTCACAGAGGCCCACGACGGCGCCGGCGGCTTCGGCGGCGGGGACCGGCGCGTAGGAGTGCACGAAGTAGAACCAACCCGCCGAGGAGGAGTCCGCCTCCCCGCCGGCGCCGCTGCCGGCGGTGCCGAGAAGGCGCGACGGTCGACCCTCGACCGGCCGGACGACGTTCCACTGCATCTGCGGCAGCCGCTCGGTCGCCGCCAACCGACGGACGCTGCCCGGCACGAGTGCCAGCCCCTCGGCATGGGGATCCTCATCGGATCCCTCGAACAGCAACTGGAAACCCACACAGATCCCGAGAAAGGGGACGCCGCGCTCTATGACGTCGCGGACGGCAACATCGAGCCCGCTGGCGCGCAGGGCGGCCGCACAGGCGCCGAAGGCGCCGACGCCGGGGAGCACGAGTGCCTGCGCGGAGGCGGCCACGTCCGGATCGGTCACGAGGTGAGCGTCCGCTCCAACGTGCTGGAGCGCCTTCTCCGCCGAGCGGAGGTTGCCGATCCCGTAGTCCACGACGGCGATCATCGCCGTCTCAGAGCGTGCCCTTCGTCGAGGGCACACCGGCGCCCTCGATCCGGATGGCGTCGTGGAGGGCGCGGGCGACGCCTTTGAAGGAGGCTTCGAGGATGTGGTGGGGGTTTCGGCCGTAGGCGAGCGTCACGTGCAGGGTGATCCCGGCTCCGTTCACGAAGGCTCGCCAGAACTCCTCGGCGAGCTGGGGCTCGAAGGGCGGTGAGCCGAGTGGAGCCACCTCGCCGACCTCGACGTCGTAGTGCAGGTACGCCCGCCCCGAGAGGTCGAGGGCGACGCTCACGAGCGATTCGTCGAGGGGGAGGCTGCCGGAGGCGAACCGGCGGATGCCCGCCTTGTCCCCGAGAGCCTCCGCGAGCGCCTCGCCGAGCACGATGCCCACGTCCTCGACGGTGTGGTGGGCGTCCACGTGCAGATCGCCGGACGCCGTCACCTCCAGGCTGACGCCCGAGTGCTTGCCCAACTGGGCGAGCATGTGATCGAAGAAGGGCAGGCCGGTGGAAACGACCGGCGGGGCGCTCGAGTCGAGGTCGAGGCGGACGCTCACGTCCGACTCGGCCGTCGTGCGGTGGCGCGCGGACGTCCTTGACATTGGCCGGACGCTAGGCGCGGCGCTGCGATGTCGCCAAGGCGGAACCGGCGAGCTGGCCGCAGGCGCCGTTCACGTCCCGCCCCCGCGTGTTGCGGATCGTCACGTTGACGCCGTAGCCCGCGAGCTCGTCCCGGAAGGCCGCCACCGCCTGGGCCGTGCTGCCGGCGACGAGGTAGCCGGGCGTCGGGTTGAGCGGGATCAGGTTGACGTGCGCCCGGAGGGGAAGCGCCAGCTCGGCCAGCTCCTTGGAGTCGGAGGGTCGGTCGTTCACCCCGGCGATGCACGCCCACTCGAAGGAAAGGCGGCGGCGGGTGCGCCGTACGTACGCCTCGCACGCCTCCATGAGGGCCGCGATTCCATAGCGTCGGTTGATGGGCACGAGCTCGCTGCGGAGGTCGTCGTTGGCGGCGTGCAGGGAGACGGCGAGGTTCACCTGGATGGGATCGGCCGTCAGCTTGCGGATGCCCGGCACGATGCCGACGGTCGAGACGGTGATCGAGCGCGCCCCGATGCCGAGATCGTCGTTCCAGCGGCCGATGGCCGCCCTCACGTTGGCGTAATTGGCGAGGGGCTCACCCATGCCCATGAGGACGACGTTGCCGAGGCGCCCCCAGCCGTTGTCGGCGGCGAAGCGGGCGCCCCGCACGACCTGCTCGGTGATCTCGCCGCTCGAGAGCTGCCGGGAGAACCCCGCCTGCCCGGTGGCGCAGAAACCGCAACCCATGGCGCATCCCGCCTGGCTCGACACGCAGATCGTCACGCGGTCGCGATAGCCCATGAGCACGGTCTCGACGCGGGTGCCGTCGGCGGCCGCCAGCAACCATTTGAGGGTCAGCCCACGATCGCTCAGAACCTCATCGGCGACGGAGAAGGCGGGCGCCAGCTCCGGCCTCGACGCCAGCTGCGCCCGCAGCGGCCGCGGCAGCTCGCTCAGCTCAGCCGGGTTGGCGAGACGCCGGTACATGCCGTCCCAGATCTGCTGGGTCCGGTAGGCCGGCTCGTCGCGCAGAAGGACGGCGAGGTCCTCACGGCTGAGGTCGTACCTGCTCACGGTTGCCCCATGCCGGCGATGTCGCCCGTGTAGGCCCGGTCGACGTGGTCGTCGAAGAAACCCAACGCCTTGTACAGCGCCCGCGCCTCGACGTTGTCACGGTCGACGTAGAGCATCGCCATGGGCATCGCCCGTGCCGAGAGGTAGTCGAGGCCCGCGAGGACGAGCTGTTTGCCGAGACCGCGGCCCTGGTAGTCCGGGTTGACGGCGATCACGTAGATCTCCCCGAGCTGCTCCTCTTCGTGGATCTTCGTCCAGCAGAAGCCGGCGAGGTCGTCGCCGACCTCGTGCAGCAGGAACCCTGCCGGGTCGAACCAGTCCTGCCGCTCCCGGTCCGCGATCGTCTCCAGCGTCCAGACGCCCTGCTCGGGATGGCGGCGGAACGCCCGGTTGTTGACGGCGAGCCAGCGCTCCTCGTCCTCGCCGGGCCGGAAGGGGCGCGTGGCGATCGTGGCGTGCACCTCCAAGGGCAACGTGCGTCGCATCTGGTGGAGGTCGCGCCCGCGACGCAGCCCGAGGCTCTCGGCGACGTCGTCGTCGGCGGCAGTCGGCATCGGTACCCACAGGTGCACATGGCCGCCGCCCTGGCGGGCGATCTCCTCGAGGGCCGCCCGCAGGAGGTCGAGGCGGAGGTCATAGTCGTTCTGGCGCCAGTCGGGATGGACGACGTACTCGATCGCCCAGCTCCTCGAGGCGCCGCCACTGATCTGGGCGTACCCGATGACCCGGTGGTGGGAGGTCTCTCGGGCGAGGAAGCCGGCGAAGCCCTCGCGTCCCCCCTGCACGAGGTCGAGCCACTTGTGCTCGCCAAGGGCACGGTGGCCGTCGGCCACTGCGGCCGCCTGCAAGAGCCGGGTGAGCGCATCGATGTCGGCTTCGCCCATGCGTCGTTTGACCTCGACGTGGTGCACGACCGCACCCTACCCGGGCGGCGAGTCCGAGGGCTTGGGCCCGCGGTCACCGGGCCGGCCGGTCGTGCTCGGCGAGAGTCGTTTCGCTCCTCGTTACGCTCCGACCGTGGCCACCCGCCCGGCACGCCGACCGTCCAAGAAAGCCCTGAAGGAGCGAGCGGCTCGGATCTCGGCTCTTTTGGCCGAGGCGTACCCCGGTACGCCCAAGGAGCTGTGCGCCCTGCGTCACAGGGGGCCGTTCCAGCTGCTCTGCGCCACCATCCTCTCCGCCCAGTGCACCGACGAGCGCGTGAACGCGGTCACGCCGGAGCTCTTCCGGCGCTATCCCGGACCGCAGCAGCTGGCGGCCGCTGACTCCGCAGAGCTGGAGGAGCTCATCCGGTCGACGGGTTTCTTCCGCTCGAAGGCCTCCCACCTCATCGGCATGTCCCAGGAGCTGATCGAGCGTTTCGGCCCGCGACCATCCGACTTCCCGACCTCGATGGAGGATCTCACGTCGCTGCCGGGAGTCGGCCGCAAGACGGCCAACGTCGTCCGGTCCGTCGCCCTTGGGCTGCCTGGCCTCCCCGTCGATACCCATGTGCTCCGGGTGAGCCGGTTGCTGGGCCTCACGACCGAGACCGATGCGGTGAAGGTCGAGGCCGACCTGTGCGCCCTCTTTCCCGAGACCGAGTGGGGGATGCTGAGCCTCAGGCTCATCCTGCACGGCCGCAGGGTGTGCATCGCCCGGCGACCCCGCTGCGACGAGTGCGTGCTCGCCGAGCTCTGCCCCTCAGCCCGGCTCGGCGACCCGGGCGGGCCCCGCCGGGCTGCGCCCGCCGGCCGAGCGACTGTTACGAGTCCGAGAAACAGTGCAAACGCGGCGGCGGCCGCTTCATCGCCGCGCTAGTCTGGTCGTTCGGAACCGGTTCCCGCCACCTGGTTCCATGTGAGCGGAGTTCGGGATCCGCCGCCCGACCCGCTCCCGACGGCGCCCTCCGGGGCGCCGTCGGCGCGTCCGGGCCGTGATTTCGACCTGCGGCCGCGCCGTCCGCTCAGGCGTTTCCGATCAGGCGTTTCCGATCAGGCGCTCCAGACGCCTTCCCGCCGCCTGGAGTGCCCGTTCCGCGCTGAACAGCTCGGCCGAGACGGTCTCCTCGCCGTCGTCGTTGGCTTGCTCGGCCATGGCGGCGACGCGCCGGGTGATCTGGTCGAGCGACGACGTGATCGACGACAGCTCCGCGAGGTCCGTTGACATCTCGCCATTCTGCCGGGCTCAGCGCCGGGAGGGTGACGTCGTCCCTTCTCTGTCGGGCTCTGTCGGGCTCTCGTCGGGCTCTCGTCGCCCGCCTCGCTCCCGCCTCGGTCTCGGTCTCGGCCCCGGAGGCCCCTCTCATGGTTCCGGTTACGCTTCGCGGCGATGCTCAAGGTCCTCGACCTTCGAGGCGACGCGTCCGACCTGCGCTCCCGCCTGCCCCGACCCGACCTGGCGGGCGAGGCACCGGTCGCCGAGGTGCGGGCGATCCTCGAAGGCGTCCGCAGCGGCGGGGACGAGGCGCTCCGCCAGTACACGCGGCGCTTCGACGGCGCCGAGGTGACGGAGCTGCGCGTCCCGGCGAACGAGCTCGCGGAGGCGACCGGCCGCATCGACGCCTCCCTCCTCGCCGCCTTGCAGGCGGCCCGGGACAGCATCGAGGCGTTCCACCGTTGGCGCGTGGTCCAGACCGGGCTGTACGAGCGTGACGGCATCACCATCGAGCACCTGGAGCTCCCTGTCGCCCGGGCCGGCGTCTACGTGCCCGGCGGGCGCGCCCGCTACCCCTCGAGCGTCCTCATGACCGCCATCCCCCCGAAGGTGGCGGGCGTGCCGGCGGTCGTCCTCTGCGTCCCCCCGGGCGCCGACGGGCGTGTGCCCGACGAGATCCTGGCGGCCGCTCACCTGGCCGGCGTGGACGAGCTGTACCGCGTGGGCGGGCCCCAGGCCATCGCCGCCATGGCCTACGGCACGGAGTCGATCGCGAGCGTGGACGTCATCGTGGGCGCCGGCAGCCGCTACGTGTCCCTCGCCAAGCAGGAGGTCCGCGGCGTCGTGGGTGTCCCGGCGGCCTTCGCGGGCCCGTCCGAGGTCGTCGTCGTGGCGGACGAGAGCACACCGGTGGAGTGCGCCGCCATCGACCTCGTCGTGCAGGCCGAGCACGGCCCGGACGGACTTGCATGGCTCGTGACCTGGTCAGAACGCGCTCTGACGGCCATCAACGAGGCCGTCGGCCGCTTCGTCGAGGAGGCGCCCCGGCGGGCGGAGATCTCCTCGACTCTCGACTCCGGC
>DASPSK010000372.1:0-2869 GCA_035623975.1 Acidimicrobiales bacterium
GGCGACGTCGCGTGGGTCCCGGGGTGCCGCGCTGATCGGAGCGCGTACGTCGAGCCCCGACACCACCCGAGGGCCAGCAGCTAGGAGCGTGGGTCAGAACCCGCCATTGACGCGGGGCTGACCAGGGGTTCCTCGATTCGCGATCTCTGCGTGGATCGACGAGAATTCCGCCCATGACAAGTGGCCATGCAAAGACCAGGCTCTTCGAGGTGGCGCAGGCCGAGCCCCCGCCGGCGCCGGCGCCCGTCGGGGCGGAGAAGACCTTCCGCCACTACGACCAGCACCAGAGCTTCCTCTTGCCGCCCTCGCTCGACGACTGGCTGCCTGAGGACCACGTGGCCCGCTTCATCTCCGAGGTGGTCGACGACCTGCTCGACCTCTCCGAGATCTACGCCTCCTACGAGTCGGCTGCCGGTGCCCCGCCCTATGACCCGCGGATGATGTTGAAGCTCGTCCTCTACGGGTACTCGACCGGGGTCACCTCGAGCCGGGAGATGCAACGGCGCTGTGGCGTGGATGTGGCCTTTCGGTGGTTGACGGCGAACGCGGCCCCCGACTACCGCTCGATCTCGCGCTTTCGCCGCCGGCACCTCGACGCCCTCGATGCCCTCTTCGTCCAGGTCCTCGCCCTGTGCGCCGAGGCGGGGTTGGTCCGCCTCGGGCGCGTGGCGCTCGACGGCACGAAGCTGCGGGCGTCTGCGAGTAGACACAAGGCCATGAGCTACGACCGCTTGGGGCCCGCCATCGAGCACATCGAGGCCCAGGTGAAGGCGATGCTCGAAGAAGCCGAGGCCGTCGACGCCGCCGAAGACGCCGAGTTCGGCGAGGACCGCCGCGGCGACGAGCTGCCCAAAGAGCTCGCGACGCGCGAAGGACGCCTCAGAAAGCTCCGGGCCGCCAAGGAGGCCATCGAGACCGAGGCCCGGGAGAAGGCCGCGAAGCAGGCAGCCGAGAAGGCCCGTTCCAAGGGGGCCGACGAGACCGAGGCAAAAGCGGCGGGCGCCGAGGCGGCGAAGAAGGCCTCGCCCGAGGGCCGGACCCAGCGCAGCTTCACCGACCCCGAGGCCCGCATGATGAAGACCACCGACGGGTTCCACTACGCCTACAACGCCCAGGCCGTCGTGGACGAGGGATCACAGGTGGTCCTCGGTGCCGACGTCGTGCAGGGCGCGGCCGACGTGGACCAACTGCTGCCCATGATCGAGGCCGCCGATGCCAACCTGGGGGCAGCTGGCGAGGACACCTTCGACGTGGTGCTCGCCGACGCCGGGTACTTCTCGGAGAAGAACCTGGAGCTGGCCGACGACGCCGAGGTCGACGTCCTCGTCGCCACCGGGCGCATGAAGCGAGACGAGCCCGTCGTCTCCCCCAAAGGACGCATCCCGAACAACGCCACGCCCAAGCAGCGCATGGCCAGGCGCCTGCGCACGAAGGCGGGCCGAGCCGACTACGCCCGGCGCAAGGCCATCGTCGAGCCTGCCTTCGGCCAGATGAAAGTCCGACAACGCGCCGGGCACCTCCGACTACGCGGGCTGGCAGGAGCACGAGGCGAGTGGACACTCCATGTCATCTGCCACAACCTGCGCAAGCTGGCCAACGCCACCTGGGCGCCCTCGGCGGTCGGGTGAACCCATCGAGGACCTCGCGCGTCCGTTCTCCGGGCCGCCAAATGACCCCCGGAGCCCGCGAACGCCGCACGACACCGGATCCGCTGTCTCCTTCAGGCGTCAGCGACGGCCCACTGGCCGTTACAGACCCACGCTCCTAGGCCGTCTCGGGCCGGTCCTCGGTAGGTCCTCGGTACGGTCCTCAGGCGGGGCGGTCGTCCGCGGGGTCGGCCTCGGTGGCCGCGACCACGCGGGCCACGACCTTGGCGATCCGTCGCTTGTCCATCTCGACCACCCGGAACTCCCAACCGTCGCGCACCACGTTCTCGCCTTCGGTGGGGATGTGGCCGAGCGCGTCGAGGAGGAAACCCCCGAAGGTGACGTACTCCCCCTCCGGGATCTCGGTACCCAGGGTCTCGCCCACCTCGTCGAGCCCGGCGCCGCCGTCGACCAGCCAGCGGGTCTGGTCGACCCGGATCACGTCGGGCTCGCCGCCCGGGTCGAACTCGTCGCGCAGGTCGCCGACCAGCGCGCCGAGGAGGTCTTTCACCGAGACCACGCCGGCGACGCCGCCGTACTCGTCGACCACCACGGCGAAGGCCCGGTGGTTCTGGCGCATGTCGGCGAGGACGTCGAGCACTAGGCGCGACTCGGGGACGAGGAAGGGCTGACGGATCTGGCGCGAGATGTCGAGCGGACTGGGGCGGTCGGGCTCGGCCCCGGCTTCACCGTTGCGGGCCCCGATCTCCCACCCGGCCCGGAACAGGTCGTTCACGTACAGGATGCCGATGAGCCGGTCGAGGTCCTCGTCGAAGACGGGGAAGCAGCTGTGCCCGGAGCGCTGGACGGCCCGGGCCACGTCGGCGGCTTCCACCGGGATGGCCAAGCCCTCGACGTCGACGCGCGGCGTCATGACCTCGCGCACGGTCATGTCGCGCATCTCGACCAGGGCGGCCAGGATCAGGCGTTCTTGCTCGCCGCCGCTCCTGCCGTGGTCGGCGCCCGATCGTGAGGACGGTCCGGGACCCCCAGCGGCGCGGCGACGTCCGAGCACGCCGGGTCGGGCTCAGGCGGACTCGGCGCCGGGGCCGGGCTCGGGTCCGGCGCCGGCGGCGAGCCCGGCCGGCTCGCCGGGGGGCAGCCCGGTGACCGGCTGGAACGATTCGTCGAAGTACGTCCCCCCGCCGAGGAGCGCGGCGGTGGCCCGCCGCAGCCGGATGGGATCGAGCGGTTTGACCACCCAGCCATCCGCCCCGGACTGC
>DASPSK010000395.1:0-2732 GCA_035623975.1 Acidimicrobiales bacterium
TGGCAGTCAAGTGGCCGCGGGTTCAAGTCCCGCCGCCTCCGCTTTTTCGCCTCCACCTTCACCTCCACGCAAAGTCGCAGGTCAGAGCGGTACCGCGCGGGAGTGGACAAGCGTGACAGGTTCGCTCGTCAGCAGGAGTCCCGCCAATCGGTGGGGATTCGAGGCTGATCCCCGGTGACTATCAGTCCCTCGCGACGAGCCCGGCAACCGACCTGTCGTCATTGTCGCGCTCGCCGCGAGCTTGGCCATCCAGCCCGCCGGAGAGGTAGCGGTCAGGACGAGTCGCCCCACAGCGCCCGCCGTAAGCCAGATGCCCGGGCTATCGGCCGGCTTACGGCAGCCCGGATCGACGCTTCTGTCCCCGCCACGAAGAGCCTCTGCTGGGCGCGCGTGACGGCCGTGTAGAGAAGTTCCCGGGTCAGGATCGGGGAGTCGGGGGCCGGGAGCAGGACGGCGACGGTGTCGAACTGGGAGCCCTGGGCCTTGTGGACGGTCATGGCGTAGACAGTGTCGACGGACCGAAGCCTCGTGGGGCTGACTTCGACGACTTCGCCGCCACGTTCGAAGACGGCCATCACCCGGCTGGGTCCGGTGGCGACCACGACGCCGGTGTCGCCGTTGTAGAGCCGGAGGCTGTAGTCGTTCTCCGTCACGAGAAGCGGGCGACCCACGTACCAAAGGCCGTCCGTGGCAAAACCCTCGATGCCGGTGGAGAGCCACCGCTCGACCTCGGTCATCCAGGTGTTCACACCCGCTGGTCCTCGGCGGTGAGCGCAGAGCAGCCGGAAGGCGCCCAGCGCGCCGATGGCCTCGAGGGCGAGACCGGCCCGAGCAGCCTCCAGCAGGCGCCGGCCACTGACGACCGCCGCCGTGCGCACCGGGTCGAGGCCGGCTGACGCGCCCTCGGCGGCGATGTCGATGGGGAACCAGGACACGTCGGCTTCGCCGGCCGAAAGGAGAGCGACGACGTCATCCCCGTCGCCCCGCTGGATCGCCTCCGCCAGACGGCCGATGTTTCCGCCATAGCGATGGACGCGCCGCAGCGCGACCACCCCGTCGCCGATGGGTCTGCCGCCGGGCGGGTCGGTCGCCGGGACGACCTGGCCGACGGCACGAGCAAGATCCCGGCGGGCCGGCTTCCTCATGAGCAGCCCACGGCTCACGGGCCCGACGACGTCGCCCAAGACCGCACCCGCCTCGACGGAGGCCAGCTGCTCCGGGTCACCCACGAGGATCAGACGAGCGTCGGGGCGCACCGCCTCGACCAACCGCGCCATCAGCGAGAGGGAGACCATCGACGTCTCATCCACGACCACGACGTCCTCGGCGAGTCGGTTCAGCCGGTAGTGGCGGAACCGGCTTCGGTTGCCCGGGTTGAAGCCGAGGAGGCGATGAAGCGTCGTCCCTCGCAGCTGCAGCAGGCGAGACCGCTCCTCCGCATCGATCGGGAGTGCTGTGGCCTCTTGGTGCACGGCCTCCTCCAGGCGGGCGGCCGCTTTTCCGGTCGGCGCAGCCAGGGCGACGAAGGGAGGACGGCGTCCCCGCGCGGACGCCTGTTGGTCGAGCAGCACGAGGACCCGCGCCACTGTGGTCGTCTTGCCCGTGCCCGGCCCGCCGGCGATGACCGAGAACCGGCGCAGCACGGCCGAGGCGGCGGCCAGCCTCTGGAGGTCGGGGCCGTCCTCGCTCGAGAAGAGGCGTTCCAGTCCTGACGCCAGCAAGCCGACGTCCACCCCGTCGGCGGGCGCATCCGAGAGAGCGAGCAGGTCCGCAGCCACCTGCCCCTCCTCCGACCAGAAGCGGTCGAGGTAGAGCGTCGTCCCCTCCAGGTGGAGTGGGTGACCGCTTCCCATGAGGGGGCTCTGGCGCAGCCGCTCGACCCAGTCGCTTTCAGCCGGCCAGGGGAGCTCCTGCAGGTCGATCGGCACGTCCAGATCCGTGCTCGCGGTCGTGCGGATGGCGGCGAGATCCACGCAGACGTGGCCGAGTCGGGGAGCGCGGACGGCCAAGGCGACGGCCAGAAGCACGTCCTCGTCGGTCGTTTCACCGAGCTGGCCGAGCCGGAGGGCAACGTGCACGTCGGCGGCAGCGAGCACGCCGGCCTCGTTGAACGCCTGCAGCACACCGGCGGCTCGCCGGGCGAGGCGGATGTCGTAGCCGTCGACGTCGAGCAGGCTCACGACGCCGGCCGCCCCCGGTCGAAGAGGTCGCTCAGCGCCTCGACCAACGGGGCCGGGGGCTGCCACGACCACACCCCGCACGGCTGCCCGTCCACGACCGGGAACTCGGGGCTGCTCATCCCCCGCAGGAACAGGTAGAGCGCCCCGCCGAGGTTGTGCTGCGGGTCGTAGCCGGTCACGCGCCACCGCAGGTAGCGGTGCAGGGCCACGGTGTACAGCAGGGCCTGCAGCGGGTAGTGGGCCGCCTCCATCCCGGCGCGCAGGGCATCGGGCCGGTAGTTCCAGGCCGTCAGCGGCTCGTCGGGCCCGCCGAGCCGGTTCGTCTTGTAGTCGACGAGGACGAACCGCTCGCCCGGGAGGCGGAACACGAGGTCGAGGCTGCCCGCGAGGTATCCCCGCAGCGTGGTGCGCACGGAGGGGTCGCCCGCGAGCCGCTCGGCGTAGAGCGCCATCGGGTCGTCGGCCGGCAGGAACGTCGAGAGCAGGGCGGCGGCGTCGGCGACGGTGAGCTCGCCTCGAGGGGTGTCGCCGCCGAGCAGCGGGAGCTCGAAG
>DASPSK010000403.1:0-8931 GCA_035623975.1 Acidimicrobiales bacterium
GCAAGGCCTCGGCCCAACGTGAGGTGGAGTCGGCCAGCAGGACAGTGTCGTAGCCCATGTCGCGGTAGTACTCCGCCACGGTCATGCCGGTGTAGATGCTCGCCTCGCGGGCCATAACCGGCATGTTCGAGGTGTTGGCGATGACGACGGTCCGTTCGAGCAGCTTCCGGCCAGTCTTCGGATCCGACAGCTCGCCCAGGTCGGTGAGGGCGTCCGCCAGCTCGTTGCCTCGCTCGCCGCAGCCGACGAAGATGATGACGTCGGCGTCGCACCACCTGACTATCTGCTGGAGCAGGACCGTCTTGCCGGTCCCGAAGCCGCCGGGCACCGCCACGGTGGAGCCTTTGGCGACCGGGAAGAGCAGATCGACGACTCGTTGGCCGGTGAGCAAGGGGACGGCCGGCCCGAGGCGGGCGCGAACGGGCCGGGCGACGCGAATCGGCCACCACTCGGAGACGGTGATGCGGGCGTCCCCGACGATCGCCACGTCGTCGGCGCCTTCCACGTCCCCTTCTGGCGCCATCCAGCTGATCTCTCCGGAGAGACCTGGAGGCACGAGCACCCGATGCTCGAAACCACCTCCCCCTGCGACGACACCGACCACCGACCCGGGACCGACCGTGGCTCCCTCCGTCCCCCTCGGGGTGAAGTGCCAGCGAGACACCGAGCCGGCGGCCGGGCGAAGCATGCCCGGTGTGAGCCAGGCGTCGGCGCCCCCGAGCGGGCGCAGCAACCCGTCGAAGATGCCTCCGAGCAGATGCGGGCCGAGACGGGCCGCCAGCGGGTGCCCGAGTGGCGACGCCCCGTCGTCGACGCACAGGCCTCCGGTGTACTCGTAGGCCTGCACGGCCACGCGACCGCTGCTCGAGACGGAAACGGCCTCGGCCGGCAGGCGGTTCGGCCCGACCTCGACGACGTCCAGCATGGCGATCGCCCCGAGACCCTCGAGCTCAACGAGCGGGCCGTTCACCCGTGTGACCCGCCCGGGCGCCCTCGCTGCCCCGGCCGATGGGCGGTGCCCCTCGCGGCTCACGACCACAGCTGCTCGACTTCGGCAGCCATGGCGCCGAGCTCGTGATCGACGAGTGCCTCTACGGAGATCGACGCCCGGCGCGAGCCGGCGCGTACCGTCATGCCCGGCCAGAGCGCGGGTGTCGTGGCGGGACGTTCGATACGGGCCCCCTCACCGAGTCGCCGACGGGCAAGGGGCGCCAGCCGTTCGTCGAGGCTGGCGGCTGTCAGGCCGGCGGCCCGGCGAGCGAGCTCCTCGATGGCACCGGCGCGCAGGTGTGCGTAGGCGCGCCGCTCGGCGGCGAGCACGACCCCCCGAGCATCGCTTCTCGCCTGGGAGACCGTCGCGGCCACCGTCTGGGCGGCGGCGGCGTGCCCCTCCTCTCGCGCCTGGGCGACGAGAAGGGCGATCACCTCCCGCGTGCGCTGCAGCTCGTGGTCGGCGTCGCGTCGGGCGTCTTCGAGGGAGGCGTGGGCCTGTCGTGTCGCCCGTTCGAGGAGGGCGGCTTCCACCCCACTGAGGGACGTCCGCAGGGCCTCCTCGTCGCGCCGCGCCCCGCGACCGAAGAGCGTTGCGAGCGACATCGTCTAGGTCCCGGACCCCGGTGCGGTCTCGGTGCGACCGCCCGCCGGAAGAAGTGGTGGCAGTGTGACGAGGAGCATGCGATCGTTCGTTACCGGCATGGCCGAGAGGGCGGCGGCAGCCATGGGTGTGACGACGACCACGACCGTGTCCGCGTCGATCGAGGTCCATGCCCGTTGCACTTGCCCGGCGTCCTCCGCCGCGTGAACGTCCGCGCCGGCGAGCGCGTACCAGGCCGTCCGCGCCGCCTCGCCGAGGACCGCCACTCGTCCCATCTCAGGCCTTGCCGATGAGGATGATGGCGACGACGAGACCGTAGATGGCGATGCCTTCAGCCAGTCCGACGATGACCATTGCTCGGCCGAACAGCTCGGACCGCTCGCTCATGGCTGCAATGGCGGCAGAGCCCGTGTAGGCGACGGCGATGGAGGCTCCGATCGACGACCCGGCAACGGCGATGGCGGCACCGATCAAGGCTTGTCCGCTGTAGGACTTCGCCGCGCTCGCCACGGCGCTTGTGGCGGCCCCGCTCGGGGCGGCGGAGACGACGAGGAGGACGAGGACCCCCGCCCCGAGCAGCAACACGACGTTGGCGATCTTGACGACGCGAAGCCATGACCGTGGGCGGCGTCGCAGCTGAAGCGTCGCCAGCGCCGTGATCCCGCCGAGGACGGGAAGTCCGATCAACCAGGCGAGCATGGGGCCTCCTCAGGGAGCGGTGTCGAGATGTGCCAGGCCCGAAATCTACGGCCCTGGTCGATGAAGACGCGGGAGAAGAGTTCGTAGTACTCGAGACGGAGTGCCTGGATGGCGGCGATGAGACCTTCGAGGGCGAACGCGAGTGCGTTGCCGAGGATGAAAAGGATGCAGGCGAAGAGAGGTGACGCACCCGAGCCGTGCCAGAGCACCGTGGTGCCTCTCCACACGATGCTGCTGAGGGCCGCGTGCGTGAGGCCGAAGGCAGCCAGCCGGGCGAACGAGACGGTGTTCGTGCCGAGCCGGACGACGGCGTCGAACAGCTCGACGCCGGCCTGCGGGATGGCGGCCGCGCGGCCCCCGGCCTCTGCGAGCAGACCGGCGAACGCGAACACGAGGCAGACGACGGAGAGCGCCGCCCCCGCCAGCTCGAGGGCGGCGAGATGGCGGTACCAACCGAGGCCGAGGAGCGCCAGGCCGAGGTAGAGGCCGGCACCGGCCAGCCCGGACACGGCGAAGGCCGCCCGCGTCAGGCCGCCTTCCCGCCAGCGGTTGATCGTGGCGAGCCCATAGGAGGAGGCGAGGAGCGCGGCGCCGACGGCGATGGCGACGGCGAGCAACGTCGTCGGCGCATTCAGTGGCGAGAGCCACAGGGTCGGAACGAGGTGGGTCGGGCCGAACGCCTCCCCGAACGCGAAGCCGAAGCCCATGCTCGCCAGGCCCGCTCCGATGACGAACGGAGCGGCGGCGCGAAGGCGTCCGGCGGGGTTCAGCCGCCTGCTACGGATCAGAAGCCCGCCAAGGGTGAGCAGGGCGCCGTGGCCGACATCGCCGAACATCATGCCGAACATGGCGACATAGACGACCCCGGCGAACAGCGAGGGGTTCAGATCGCGGTAGGGCACGGTCGTGTAGGTGTCGACGAGAGGCTGGAAGGCGGCGCTCGGCCCGCTGGCGGGTACGAGAGTTGGCGGTTGCACGCCCGCCGGTGGCCGCAGGCGAACAAGCGTCGCCCCGAGCGGCCCTAGCCGAGAGGCGAGCTGGTCGACCTCGGCGGCGGGTGCCCACCCGGCCAGTGCCGACACCTGCCCGTGCTGTAGCGCCGCGGTACCGACGAGATCGACGCCGATCGCCTCGGGCGCCTCGGGCGCCCGGCCGGCAGACTCGAGCACGCCGAGGTCGGGCTCGACGATCCCGGCCGCGGCCACGACGGCGAGTGCCTCGTGCAGGGCGTGCTCCGGGGCCACGACGGCGACGCGGTCCATCCGCACCGGCTCGATGGTGTCACGCCACGGCACCGCTCACCTCCGCCAGGCTCGAGCCTCCGCGGGCCGCCAGCTCGAGCGCCGCGCACACGCGCCGTGCGTCGGCGAGGAGCATCATGCCGGTGCCGACGGCGGAGGCGGCGTCCGGACGGGCAGCTCGGCTGAGGGCTCCGGCCTGGGTCTCGACACGCGCCCACCAGCGCGTCTCGCCCATCCAGAGCTGTGCCGGGTCATCGAGGCCGGCAAGGACGTAGGACACCGACGGCGGAAGGCGTCCGGCGAGGTCGCCGATGGTGACCGCTTCCGCCCGAGCGCCGATGAGGCGCCGGAGATCTCGCTGCGGACCGTCTGCCAGCAGCGAGACGGACTCAGTTGCGACCAACTTCGCTGCCAGCACGGCTGCATAGGCGACAGCCCAGGCCGCGCTCTCAGGCACGATGTCGGCCAATTGGCGCGCCCAGGAGAGCTCCAGGCCGAGGCGCATTGTGGCGGGATCGTCTCCACCCGGGTCGCCCCAGGCCGAAGAGGCCAGAGCCCGGCGCAGCGCGGGCATGCTGCGGGTGCCGGCTGCCGCGGACCAGGCGGTCGCGAGGGCGCCAAGTGCGAAGGGCGCCTCGGCCTCTGCCCCTTCGAGCTCGAGGGCGTGCCCCACCAGGTTCTCGATCTCGAACCTGCCTGCGATGACGCGGAGACCGGCAGCGCCGAGAGCGGGCCCCCAGCCCGCCAGCACTCGCAGCTGCCAGAGCGCGGTCGATCGGACGGCGTGCTGCGCCCCACCGAGATCCATATCGGCGCGGACGTCGCGACCGTAGATGGACCGCGTGACGACATCGAGAGCCGCCTGCAGCGACGGCGCCCCCGCCACCTGTTCGGCTGCGGAGGCACCGAGGCAGCGACCCGCCAGGCCGAGCCCACGCGTCGCGGAGGCGACCCAGCGGAGGCTCAAGGTGCTTCGGCTCCGATCGCGAGTGCTCGCCTGACGACTTCGTCGACGAGGGGCGGCAGCCTCGCCGGAGCGAGGGAGTCGATCCGCTCGGCCTGTTTGACGGCCTCGTCGAGAAGCCGTCGCTGCTCGGCCTCGGCGCCGGCCACGTGCTCGGCGGCGGCGCTCGCTCGCTCCGCGTCCGACCGGAGCCGCGCCTCGACCATGAGTTGGGCGGCCTCGGCCGAGGCCGCCTGGCGGCGTTCGTGAGCCTGGCGCTCAGCCTGGGCGATGATCTCGTTGGCGCGGCGCTGAGCGTCCTCGAGCACGTCGAAGACCGGGCGCAGCTCCTGTTGCAGAGCGGCTACGCGGTCGGCCGGAACCCCTGCGCCCGGGGCGCCCGGCACGCCTCGAAAGCGGAAACGCCGCAGGAACTCCGACAGCTGAGGCACTGGGACCCCTCTCGCCCTTTCGTCCGGATGCTGATGAGACTACGACGGCACGACCCCTCTCGGACGGAGACCACCGGCGGGCAGGCTGAGGGACAGGGACCGAGGAGCCGTGCGGACAGCGCTCATCCGGCCGGTGCCGCCTCGGGAGCGTCGTGCTCCGGATGGGGGACGATCACGATGGGCACCCGCGAGAGCTGAGCGCAGTGCTGGCTGGTGGAGCCGAGCATCCAGAGCCGGATGCCGGTCAGTCCCGTGGCTCCGACGACGAGCATGAGCGCCGATTCGCTCTCGGCGACGAGGGCCTCGGCAATGTGTCCGGGGATGACCCGCTCGGTGACCCGCACCGAGCCTGCGCCCTCCTCCTTCACGGCTCGTTTGATGGTATCGGCGAGGAGGGCCTTCAGATAGGCGATTTTCTTGGGACCGGCTCCAAGGAGCGATGGCGGCCCTGTCACGGCCCATGGATCCGACCATACGAGCACCGCCTCTACGTCGGCGCCGAACGCCATCGCCTCACGCAGGGCGAACCTGAGGGCATGGAGAGAGCACGGCGACCCATCGACTCCGACGACGATGCGTCTGCCCGGCCGTGTCATGGCGCCTCCTCTCTCGGCTGTCTTGCCTCAAGGTCGCGCAAGGGGACCGGCCTTCGATAGGGGAGAAGGTCCCGATTCCCGGCCGGGGGCCGGGTCACCGCCTCTCCTGCCCGAGGCCGTCGAGCAGGAGAGGGAGCGACCGCAGGCGTCTGCCGCTGGCATCGAAGACGGCGTTGGCGACGGCCGGGGCGACGGCGATCATGGGCGTCTCGCCGGCGCCGGCCGGTGGGAGGTCGGGACGATCCAGCAAGACGACCTCGATGGGCGGGACATCGCCGATCCGCGGAGTCTGATAGGCGGAGAAGGCGCCGTTGGTGATCGCACCCGACCTGAAGTGGATCGCCTCGAACAGTGCGCCGCCGAGGGCCATGACGGCGGCCCCCTCGATCTGGTTGATGACGGTCTTGGGGTTGACGATCGCACCGCACTCGTAGGCCATCACGAGCCGTACGACCCGCACGTGGGCATCGGCCTCGAGATGAACCTCCGCCACCGTGGCCACCCGACCACCTTTCTCGAGGCCACAGGCGAGGCCGCGGCCGCTGCCGACCCCCGCGGCGGCCCATCCGAAGCGTGCGGCTGCCGCCTGCAGCACGGCGGCGAGTCGCTCGTCAGTCAGGTTGCGGAGGCGGAACTCGAGCGGATCGCAGCCGAGGAGGTGGGCCAATTCGTCGACGTGCGACTCACGGGCGAAGTTGTTGGCCGTGGCCGCCAGGGCCCGGTAGGAGGCTTGCGGGAGTGGGCTGAGACAGGGCCGGTAGTCGATCCTGCGGTTCGGCACCCGATAGGGGACCGAGATGGCGGCTTGGCCCGAGTTGAGGTTCGTGAACGTCCAGGCCGTCAGCCTGCCATTGCTCGCCGCGGCGGCGGCGACGTCGATCACCGCGGCCGGGCGGAGGCTGCCGGCCGTGAACTCCTCGTGACGAGTCCAGGCCACCCTGACCGGATGGCCGGTCTCGCGGGCGAGGACGGCCGCCTCCAGCGCGACTCCGCCGGCGTGCTTGCCGCCGAAACCGCCGCCGGTGGGAGGGACGATCACCCGCACCTGATGCTCGCCGAGACCGAGGGCGGCGGCGACGTGTGCCCTCACAGGAAAGGGCGTCTGGGTCCCGGTCCAGACGGTGAGGCGACCGTCATCGTCCCAGACGGCCACAGCAACGCGTGTCTCCAGCGGTGCCGGCGCGATGTACGCCGTGGTGTAGGTCGCCCGGACTCGCACCGCGGCTGTCTCGAGAGCGTGCTGTGGATCGCCCTCCTCGTCGTGAAACGGACCACCCCAACCGTCGAAGGCCTCCGCCGGGTGGGAACGAAGGAAGGCCTCGAGCTCCTCCTCCGAGGGCGCTGCCGGCACGTCCCACTCAGCCTGCAGGGCGGCCAGGCCCTGGCGGGCGGTCACCGGGTCGGCCGCGACCACGCCGATCACCTCGGGGGTGCGGACGACGTTGATATCGACGCGGCCCTCGAGCTCTGAAGCGTCGAGGTGGCGAAGCGTCGCGCCCGCAACGGGTGGCCTCAGGACGGCGCCATGCCTGAGCTCGGCAACGCTCAGGTCGGTGACGAACCGCAGCTCCCCCGTGACCGCCTGCACGGCTGCCTCGGGCACATGTGGTCTGCCTGCCGTCTGCCACTCGGTCGAGGAGGTGAGCGGCGCATCGCCGTTGACGATCTCGACACGCCGAGTCCCGGCGGGCACCGGCAGCAAGGTGCGGGTGTGGGCGGCGACGCGGCGGAGGGCTGCGCCGGCCGACGGCATCGACTGGCTGCCGAAAGTGCCCATGTCGTACGGGCAGATGTCGGTGTCACCCATCACGAGACGGACTTTCTCGAGCGGAGCCCCGAGCTCCTCGGCTGTGAGGAGGGATAGGGCGGTGCGGTTGTCCTGGCCGACGTCGACCTTGCCGGTGAACGCCGTCACCCAGCCGTCTGCCGACACGTGGATCCAGGCGCCTCCGCCGGTCGTCCAGGTGCCGGGCGCCGGAGGGCGGGGTGGCAGCACGACGACCAAGCCGTCTCCGAGCGCCTCGAACCATTCGCAGCCTTCGGGATCGGTCATGTCCCACGGGCGGGCGGGCCGAAAGCCGGGAGAGATCGGATTGGCAGGGCCCGACTCGGCGGCGACCGCGGGTGTCTCGGCCAGTTTCGGCTCGGTCATCAATTCGCAGGCGCGCCGTACCGCCCGGTGGATTCCCGGATAACACCCGCACCGGCAGAGGTTTCCGGCCAGCGCCTCGGCGATGGCTTCATCGGAAGGAGCGGCTTGCGTCCCCAAGAGGGCGGCGACCGACAAGATCATGCCTGGTGTGCAGTAGCCGCACTGGAGGGCTCCCAGCTCGACGAAAGCCTTCTGCACGGGGTGGAGATCGCGACCGCCCGCAAGCCCCTCCACGGTCGTCACATGCCGCCCGTCGAGGCCGGCGACCGGCTGGCGGCACGCGCGGATCGGTTCGCCGTCGAGCAGCACGGTGCAGGAGCCGCAGGCTCCCTCGCCGCAGCCTGGCTTGGCACCGGTCAGCCCTAGCTCGTCGCGTAGCGCCGACAGCAGCGAGGAGCTGGAGCGGAGCGACTGGGTGGCCCCGTTCACGATCATCGTCGTGTCTGGCGGTTCGCCAGGCTGCAAGGGCGATGCTTCGTCGCCGACGGGGCCAGCGATCACGACCGCACCATATCCTGAACTCGCGATGTGCTCCCCGATAGGGGCAAAGGTCACCCTCCCCGCTTGGCACCCCGCCTCGGCATCGGCTTTCGAGGCGGGGTGCTTCGCGTCGAGGTGGCCGCATGCAAGGACAGATTGACAGCCACTCGCTGGCTACTTTGGAGACATGAGCACAACGCCGGGCGGGCGGAGCGCGTCCTCGTACCGGTCTCTCTGGCGGCTGCGCGGCTTCGTTCGCCCGTACTCGCGCCAGATGATCGTCATGCTCCTCTGCGCCACGCTCGCGGTCGCCGCCAGCACGCTCATCCCGCTCGTACTCGAAGCCGTCGTGAACGGGCCCATCCGCCGGGGCGACCGGGGGGCGCTCGTGCCGATGTTCTTCATCGCCCTCGGTCTCGGCACCCTCGAGGCCGGCCTCATCGTGGCCCGTCGCCGCGTCCAGTCCGTGGCCGTGCAGAAGGTGGAGCGGGAGATCCGGGATGGGCTCTACGCCCGTCTGCAGCGGCTGCCCGTGCAGTTCCACGATCGCTGGCAGACCGGTCAGCTGCTCTCCCGCATGACGACCGATCTCGGCACCATCCGGCGGTTCTTCGGCTTCGGGGCCATCTTCTTCATTGTCGACGCCCTCCAGTACCTCGCCGTGATGGGTCTGCTCATCCGGACTTACCCGCCCCTCGGTGCGGTGGCGGTGATCACCACGGTCCCGGTGATCTGGCTCGCCAAGCGCTTCGGCGCCGGCTACTCGCAGATCTC
>DASPSK010000404.1:0-9049 GCA_035623975.1 Acidimicrobiales bacterium
GCCCTCGCGCTCCCGGCGCGCCTCGAAGGAGAAGCTGGAGACGACGGCGGCCAGCGCCGCCGGCTCGAGCCCGTTCAAGAGGCCGGCTCGCAGCGTCTCGGCGATGAGTAGGTCTGCCTCGTGGTAGAGGCCGGCGAGCGTCTCACCGGCGTCGGTGACCGACCAACCCTGCACGTACCCGCGTTCCGAGAGGATCTCGAGGACCGCGTCCAGCTGGTGGCCGAGATCCTCCTCGGAGAGGTACTGGGCGAACGACGACGTCACGACGCGGTACGCCTCGGCCCGTTCGAAGCGCCGCACCAGGCTGACGGCGAGGTTGTAGGTCGGCCGGAAGGACGAGGTGAGTGCCCTCCCGGGGGCGCCGGCGAGGCGGGCCACGTCGTCGAAGGTGTGAAAGGGGGAGGCGAGCACGACGGCGTAGCCGACCTCGTCGATCCCGCGCCGCCCGGCCCGACCCGTCAGCTGGGTGTACTCGCCCGGGGTGAGCTCGGCGTGCCCGGAGCCGCTGTACTTCGTGAGGTCCTCGATCACGACCGAGCGCGCCGGCATGTTGATGCCGAGGGCGAGGGTTTCTGTGGCGAAGACCACCTTCACGAGCGCCTCGGTGAAGCATGCCTCCACCGTCTCTCGGAAGGGGGGCACCATGCCGGCGTGGTGCGAGGCGACGCCCGCCTCCAGGGCGGCCATGAAGCGCCCGTAGCCGAGCACGTTGAGATCGTCGTCGGAGAGGGCCTCGAGGTGGATCTCAGCGAGCTCCCGAATCCTCGATCGTTCCGCCACCGACGTGAGCCGCAGGCCCTCCTCCAGGCAGTAGCGGACGGCTTCGTCGCAGCCGGCTCGCGAGAAGACGAAATAGATGGCCGGCAGCAGACCGGCGTCCTCGAGGCACTCGACGGTCTCGGCGCGCCGCGGGCGGTAGGTGCGGGGGCGGCGGCCCTGACCGCCCGGCGGCAGCTGTGGCCGCGTGCGGGGCCGGCGAGTGGCCGGGGCGCGCCGCCCCAGCAGCATGTCGAGCTCGATCGCCTGTGGGTTCGGCTTGCCCTCGAGGAAGGTCGGCAGCAGGCGCACGCCCTCGGCGGAGCGGTCGCCGATGGCAAAGAGGTTGCGTAGCTCGATCGGGCGTCGGTCCTCCCGCACGATCGCCGTGTCGCCCCGCACCTTTCCGATCCAGTCCGCCAGCTCCTGGGCGTTGGCGACCGTCGCCGACAGGCAGACGAGCACGACGTCGCTCGGGGCGCCGAGGATGACCTCTTCCCACACGCCTCCCCGGTAGCGGTCCTCGAGGAAGTGCACCTCGTCGAGGACGACGTAGCCGAGGGAGGCGAGCCCGGCCCGCTCGGAGTGGATCATGTTGCGGAGCACCTCGGTCGTCATCACGACGACGCGGGCGCCGCCGTTGATGGAGTTGTCGCCCGTGAGAAGGCCCACCCGGCGGGCGCCGTAGGCTTTGCGCAGATCGGAGTACTTCTGGTTGGAGAGGGCCTTCAGCGGGGTTGTGTAGTAGGCCTTCACCCCGCTGCGCAGGGCGAGATGCACGGCGTAGTCGGCCACGACCGTCTTGCCCGCTCCCGTCGGGGCCGACACGAGGACGGAGCGGCCGGCGTCGAGGGCGTCAAGCGCCTCGAGCTGGAAGCGATCGAGCTCGTAGCCGCGGCTGGCGAGGAAGCTCGCCCGCGCATCTGAGCCCGCCGGCGGGCCCGGCGTCACTTGCCGAGGAGCCTGCCGATGACGATGGCACCTTCGTAGAAGAGCGTGAGGGGGACCACGAGGGCCATCATCGAGAAGGGGTCGGAGCTCGGCGTGATGAAGGCCGAGAAGATCACTATCCCGAGGAAGGCGTACCGCCGCACCCTCTTGAGCGAGGAGGTCTTGATGACGCCGGCCAGCTCGAGGCCCACGAGTACGGCGGGGAACTCGAAGGTGATGCCGAAGATGACGATGAGCAGGCAGATGAGATCGATGTAGCTCTGGACCGAGACGGCGGAGCTGATACCGGGCCCGCTCTGCTTCAGCAGCCAGGTGAGGCCCTTCGGGTAGATGAAGTACGCCGTCAGGCCGCCGAGGAAGAACAGGATCACGGTGGAGAAGACGAAGGGGAGGGCGTACCGCCGCTCGTTCGCCTTCAGCCCGGGGGTGACGAACTTCCACAGCTGCCACAGGATGATGGGCAGGCCGATGACGACGCCGCCGTAGGCGCACACGTTCAGCCGGGTCGTGAAGCCCTGCAGGGGCGCCAGGGTCGTGAGGAGGCAGCTGGCGGTGGCGTGCGCCTGGCTACGGCAGGCGATGTTGTACGGACGCTCGAGGAACTCGAGGATCGGGTTGTAGAACAGGTAGCAGAAGACGGCACCGCCGGCGAAGGCGAGGACGGAGATGACGAGGCGCCGGCGGAGCTCGGTGAGGTGCTCGAGCAGCGTCATGGAGTCGGGCGACGGACGGTCCACCGTCCTACGCAAGGTCTTCGACATCGGTCACCCCCCTCGGCCTTCCGGCGTTCGCTCCCTGGCTCTCAGCTCCGGCCTCAGTTCCAGCTGGGCTCGTCGAAGGAGAGGGACGCCTCCATGGCGAGCTGGCTCGAGGCGGCCGAGGACGGCACGGGCGCAAGGACCGAGCCGCTCGCGTACCCGGGCCCTGAAGCTCCGATCGCCGTCCAACCGGCGGGCAGCTCCGAGTGCTCGGCGGCGGCTTCGTAGCCGGAGGCCCTCCACTCCGAGGTGCCACGAGCTGAGCGGCCACGCCCCATCTCCGTTGCCGCCCCCCGGCTCGGACGAGCACTGCTCTCGAGGAGCTCGGAGCCGCCCCCAGCGGTCGAGCCGAGCAATGGGGTCGCCATGGCCGCATCCATCTCCGTGGCGGCGCTCGCCGTGCCGACGCTGCCGGCGCTCGCCGTCCCGACCTCGGCCGAGCTGCTCAGCATCATGCCGGCGAGGTAGCCGGTGATGCCCCGAGCGGGCAGCGCCGGGATCTTGGGCAGGTCGAGGTCCGGCATGGCGCTCCGTACCTCCTCCTCGAGGCGGTCGCGGAGCTTCGTCAGCTCGCGCCAGGCCGAGCCGAGCTGGCGGGCGACTTTCGGCAGGCGTTCCGGCCCGAGGATGATCACGGCCAGCAACAGGACGATCAGGATCTTTGCGGGGTCAAGGCCACCCATGGCGAGCATGGTACTGGCCCCCGAGGGCGTCGTTGCTACGGGATGTCGAAGACGGGGTGCCCGTGACGCCAGACGATGAGAAAGACCCGCCCGATGATCGTGCTACGGGGGATCGGGCCCCAGTGGCGGCTGTCGTAGGAATCGGTGCGATTGTCCCCCATCATGAAGTACTCGCCCGCCGGGATCGTCTGGCGCGTGATCGGGTCGCCGAGAGGCGTCCCCTTCGGGAGCCACGGCTCCGCCAGGGGCTTGCCGTCGATGTAGACGGTGTTGCCCTCCGACCAGATCGTCTCGCCGGGAAGGCCGATGACGCGCTTGACGAGGTCCTCGTTGAGCGGGCCTTCCGGATCGTCCTTCGGGTGCTCGAAAACGACGATGGCGCCTCGCGGGAGGCTGAAGTCGAACTTCTGCACGAGGATGCGGTCGCCGATCTGGAGGGTGGGGTACATCGACGCCGTCGGCACGTAGAAGGTCTGCACGACGAAGAGCCGCAGCAGGACCGAGACGACGAGGGCGACGATGATGACCACCAGCCAGCCGACGGCCCAGTGGTGCCGTCGCGGCGGCGGTGGCTCCGGGGTCGCGGACGGTGGGGTTTCGACCTCGAGGTCGCTCATGGGCGAGCTCACTGGATATGGAAGGCCGGGCGGCCGTCGCGCCAGATCACCACAAGCACCTTGCCGACGATGAGACTGGCCGGCAGGTCCCCCCAGTCACGACTGTCGTCGGAGTACTGGCGGTTGTCACCCATCATGAAGTACTCGCCCTGCGGGATGGTCTGGCGGGGGATGGGCGCTCCGAGCACCGTGCCCTTGGGCAGCCACGGCTCCGCCAGGGGCTTGCCGTCGATGTAGACGGTGTTGCCCTCCGACCAGATCGTCTCGCCGGGAAGGCCGATGACGCGCTTGACGAGGTCCTCGTGGTTGACGTCGGCCGTGTCGGCAGGCGGCTGGCGGAACACCAGGATGCTGCCGCGGGTGATGGTGTAGCCGACCTTCAGCACGAGCATCCGGTCCCCCACCTGCAGCGTCGGGATCATCGAGCCGGTCGGCACGTAGAAGGTCTGCACGACGAAGAGCCGCAGCAGAACCGCCAGGGCGGCGGCGATGGCGAACACGACGAGAAGGCTGGTGAGGCCGTGACGGCGGCCGACGCGGTCGCGGACGCTTCGACCGCTGTGGATGGCCCAGGTGTCGCTCGTCTCGGTCGGCGCCACCGTCGCCGATCTGCTCACGAGTGCCTGCCCTCCTGGCTGGCGAGGGGTGCGACGGCGTCACCTGGCGCGGGAAGGCCCTCGTTCATCGGCGCCGAGACTACCCGGCAGACCGCCTGCCCTCAGATCGCCTCGATCAGACGTTCGACTCGCTCGTCATGCGAGCGAAACGGATCCTTCAGCAGCACGGTGCGCTGGGTCTGGTCATTCAGCTTGAGGTGGACCCAGTCCACGGTGAAATCGCGGCGTTTCTCCTTCGCCCGGCGGATGAACTCGCCCCGCAGCCGCGCCCGGGTCGTCTCGGGCGGGTGGTCCATCGCCTTTGTGATCACCTCGTCGGTGACGATCCGCTCGGCGCCTCCCTGCCGCTGCAGCAGGTAGAAGATGCCCCGGCGACGATCGACGTCGTGGTACTGGAGATCGAGGAGGGCGACCCGAGGGTGCCCGAGCGGGAGCTGGTGGCGCTCGCGATACGCCTCGACGAGGCGGTGCTTCATGACCCAGTCGCACTCGCGGTCGAGGCTGAGCGGGTCCTTCTCGATGCCCTCGATGCAGTGCTGCCACATCTCGAGGACCCGATGCTCGAGAGGGGGCAGCCCGCGCTGCTCGTCGAAGCGGATCGCCCGCCCGAGGTACTCCTTCTGGATGTCGAGGGCGCTCGCCTCCCGCCCGTTCGCGAGTCGCACGAGGCGCCGGCACGTGGTGTCGTGGCTGATCTCCCGGATGGCACGGATCGGATCCTCCAAGGTGAGATCCCGCAGAACGACTCCTGGCTCCTCCAGCATGCGCAGGAGTATCGACGTGGCCCCCACCTTGAGGAACGTGGCGTACTCGCTCATGTTCGAGTCGCCGACGATGACGTGCAGGCGGCGGAACCTTTCGGCGTCGGAGTGCGGCTCGTCGCGGGTGTTGATGATCGGCCGGCTCCGTGTCGTGGCCGAGGAGACCCCCTCCCAGATGTGCTCGGCCCGCTGCGACAGGCAGAACATCGCCCCCCGCGCCGTCTGCAGGACCTTGCCCGCCCCCGAGTAGATCTGCCGGCTGACGAAGAAGGGGATGAGCACCTGGGCGTAATGGCTGAAGTCGTCGCGGCGGCTCGTGAGGTAATTCTCGTGGCAGCCATAGGAGTTGCCGGCGGAATCGGTGTTGTTCTTGAAGAGGTAGACAACGCCGCGGATGCCTTCGTCCCGCAGGCGGGCTTCGGCGGAGCGGACGAGGCCTTCGAGGATGCGCTCGCCCGCCTTGTCGTGGGCGACGAGATCCTCGATCGAGTCACACTCGGGCGTGGCGTACTCGGGATGGCTGCCGACGTCGAGGTAGAGGCGAGCGCCGTTCTCGAGAAAGACGTTGCTCGAGCGGCCCCAGCTCACGACGCGGCGAAACAGGTAACGAGCGACCTCGTCCGGGCTCAGCCGTCGCTGCCCCCGCAAGGTGCAGGTGACGCCGTACTCGTTCTCGAGCCCGAAGATGCGCCGATCCATCCTTAACCACCGTAGTGGGCGGGTAGCGGTCCCCAGCCGTTCTCCGTCCGCCCGGTCGTGACCAGCGAGGCGTGGGCGCGTTGCGCGGGCCGGTACCCGCGGTACGCGCGGTACGCGCCGGTACGTGTCGGTACGCGCCGGTGCCGGTGTGGCCCTAACCTTTTAGCGGTGCCTTCTCTCGGTCGCATGTGTTACCTGACGACGGTCGTGGGGTCGTTCCACGGCCGCGTGCTGGCTGCCCGCCTCGGTGCCGAGGGCGTGATCGTGGTGCTGAAGGGCACCACGGAAGGGCCCTACCCGATTCAGGGCACCGTCGACGTTCTCGTGCCCGCCCACCAACTCGGGCTGGCGCGGGAGATCCTCCTCGCCGATGCGGTCGACGACGTCTTTACGAACGGCGAGCTCGGCGCCGCCGGGGAAGGCGGCGGCCCAGCCGACCGGCCCGTCGCCTCGGGTGATCCCTCGGACTCGTTCACGCTGGGGTCAATCACGGGAACCGGCGAGCACCACCCGCGCGGCCGCCTGCACGGGCTGCCGGCCGTTCTCGTCGTCGTGATCGTGGCGATGATGATCGTGGGGGCCTGCCTCGCCGTCGTCGTGCGCTGAGAGCCGCCGCCGGGCTCCGGGGACTACCCGGGGCTACCTGGACTAGATGCCCTCGGCTTCGGGCACGGCCGGTGGCTCCCCCGCCGGCTCGGCTTTGGGGCCCTCGCTCGCCGAGGCGTCCGGCGGGGTCTCGCCCGCCTGACCGGCCGACTCGGGGGCTCCCTCGGGCGCCGCCGAGGAGCCCTCGGCGGTGGGCTCGGCCATCAGCTCGCTGAGCTCGTCGTTCGAGAGCCGCCGGAAGGCCCGCCGGCTGCTACCTCGCTCGAGGACGGCCGCCTCGAGATCGCCGGGCTCGAAGGTCCGGTCCGGCCCCGCGAGGGCGGCCACGCAGTTGCGCACGGCTTCGGCCAGGGGCCACCCACGCCGGTAGGAGGAGCTCAGCCGCTCGCTGATCGTGTCCGAATCACCGCCGAGCACCGTGAAGTCGACTTCGTCGACGACGGTGCCGTCATAGGCGATGTGGTAGAGCTGGTGGTCGTCACCGTAAGCGTCCAGCTCGGCGACGAGGATCTCGACCTCGAGGGGTTTCATCTCGTGGGTGAACACCTGGCCGAGGAACTGGGCGTACAGATTGGCGAGTGATCTGGCGTCGACGTCCTCACGCGAATAGGCGAAACCCTTCGTGTCCGCGTGCCGCACCCCGGCCACCCGCAGCTGGTCGAACTCGTTGTAGCGGCCGGCACCGGCGAAGGCGACCCGGTCGTAGATCTCGCTGATCTTGTGAAGCGTGCGCGAGGGGTTGTCGGCCACGATGAGCACACCCGAGCCGTACAGGGCGGCGACGAGGGAACGCCCGCGGGCGATGCCCTTCTGGGCGTACTCGGCCCGATCCTTCATCACCTGCTCGGGTGCCACGTAGTAGGGCATCGTCATGACGGCTCACCTCGCCGCACCCGTTCGAGCGACCCGAGAAGAACCGAGAAGCGCTCGGCCACCTCCTCGTCGGCCAACCTGCGATAGCCGTCCTCGTCGACGATGGCGACCACCGGGTAGATGCCCCGGAGCGGATCCGGCCCACCCGTGGCCGAGTCCTCGTCGGCCGCCTGGTAGAGCGCCTTGACGGCCAGCTCGACGGCGTCGTCGACGCCGAGGTCGTCCCGGTAGCCGAGCTTGACGGTCGTGCGGGCGTCTCGGCCGCCGGAACCGGTGGCGTGATACTCGAGCTCCTCGTAGCGACCCCCGGCGACGTCGTAGGAGAAGATGCGCCCGAGCTTTCGCCGCGTGTCGTAGCCGGCGAAGAGGGGCACGACGGCGAGGCCTTCCATCGCCATGGGCAGGTTCGCCCTCACCATCTGGGCGAGCTGGTTCGCCTTGCCTTCGAGCGAGAGCGTCAGTCCTTCGACTTTCTCGTAGTGCTCGAGCTGGGTCTGGAAGAGCCGCACCATCTCGACGGCGGGCCCGGCCGCCCCGGCGATGCCGACGGCGGAGAAACGGTCGGCCGGGAAGACCTTCTCTATCCCTCGGTGGGCGATCGAGTACCCCTCCGTGGCGCGGCGGTCACCGGCGAGGACGACCCCGCCGGCGAATCGGAGGGCGACGATCGTCGTGCCGTGAGGCACGCCCGCCATCTGCGCGTGCCCGCCCTCGACCGCGGCACCCGTGACGCCGCCGATGGTTCCACCGGCCGCCGGTGGCACGCGACGCGGGAGGCGACCGCGGTCGGTGTCGGGCAGGGCGCTACGGCACAAGAGGTCGACGAAGCTCGGACCCGGGTCACCCCCGGCGGGGAAGAGTGGAAGGCTCATTGCGGCGAAGGCTATCGCCCCGGCCTCACTGACCACCCTTTTGCACGTAGTTCCGCACGAATTCCTCGGCGTTGTCCTCCAGCACCTCGTCGATCTCGTCGAGGAGGTCGTCGATCTCGGCCTTCAGCCGGTCACCGCGCTCGGTCGACGCCGCCGCCTCCTCGTCGGCGGCGACAGGCTCCTCGCGGGTCTGTGCCGGTCGGCGTTTCTGCTCTCGTTCAGCCATCTTTGTGGTGCCTCCTAGGACCCCAGCCGTCTCAATAATTCAGCCGGGCTCTCGCAATCCTCGAAGAGAGTATCGACGTGGCGTGCGGTGCCCCTGAGCGGTTCCATCATCGGCACTCGTCGGAGCGGATCCTCTCCGACGTCGAACACGACCGAATCCCAGTTGGCGGCTACCACGCTCGAAGCGAACATCGAAAGGCACCGGCCGCGGAAGTACGCCCGCGTCGTCGCTGGTGGTTCCGTCACCGCATGCTCGACGTCGGCGCGGTCGACGAGCTGTTCCATGTCGAGGCGCGCGAAAAGGGACTTCGCCGGGCGAATGTCGTGATACTGGAGGTCCACGGCCGCCAAGTGGTGGTCGCCCCAGTCGAGCCCGTGGCGCTCGCGGTAGCCCTCCACGATGCGACGCTTGGCGACCCAGTCGAGCTGCCTGGCAAGCGAGTCGGGGTCCGTCTCGAGCCCGGCCAGGACGTGCTCCCAACGGTCGAGCACCATGCGGGCAACCTCGGAGTCGTCACCGAGACACGCAAGGCCGCGTTCGTCGGCGTATTTGCGCGCCAGCCCGTGCAGCTCCCACTGCAGCTCCACAGCGGTCATGCGCTCGCCTGACGCCAACTCGAGGGTGAGGCCG
>DASPSK010000439.1:0-18961 GCA_035623975.1 Acidimicrobiales bacterium
CCACCGGACGACCTCCTCGGTTTCCTCGAGTCGCTCTGATTATGCCGAGTGGACAGCGCGCAACTCTGGGCATTTGCAAGGCGAAGACGGTCGTCGACGGTCTCGACTCGGCATAACCGGGGACTCGGCATAATTGGCGAGGTAGCTGGCGATCTTCTTCACCGCTCCACGTTCGAGCGCCTCGACTTTCAGCTGTACCCCGAAGCAGATGCGAATGATCCGTCCCGACACCTCGAGCTCGAGCCCGACGGCACGGACGGCCTTCAGGAGTGCCTCACTCAGGAGAGCCGTGGGGACGGGAACTGCCGGCGGCGCGACTTCGTCGCCGACGGAGTCGACGCGGACGACGGCGTGCAAGTGGACGACGCCGCGGCGCTGCAGCTCGGCAACCTTCAGGTACGAGAGGCGCACGAGCTCTTTCAGCTCCCGCTCAGGCATGCCCATGGCGTACGCGAGATGGCGTCGGGCATAGATGGTTACCCGCCTCCAGAGCTCGCCGGCCGACGCGTTGAACATGACGGCGGCCTCGTAGTCGTAGCACTCGCCGCAGAGGGCGGAGCCGACGACGTCCTCCCGCTCCGCGTGGCGCTGCAGGCAGAACCGCTGTCGCCCGTGCTCGCAGCGACCGGGAGGTCCGATGTGGCAGGGACCGTCGCCGGCGCGGTGGACCGGTCCGAAGGAGGGTGCCGTCAAGGTGAGCAGGACCGCAGGGTGGTTCGACACCGACTCGGGCACTCCCCTGCCGCCTTCGATGCCGGCACGCACGAGCTGGCGGGCATCGCCCCGGTAGGTCTGCGCGCAGGGGGCACAGCGCGTCTCCCGCCTCGTCTTGCAGGCGACGAGGAGCACGCCATCCGGTTCTCCGCGGGACGGCGAGTCCACGCCACTTGCGCGAAGGCGAATCGGCTGGGCGCAGCCGCCGGTGCGATCCACCGGCCGGGCGATGCCGATCAGCTCGTTGGCGCTGCGCTTGCGGGCGAGCGCCTCCATCTCGTCGAGGGTGAGGGAGGCGCTCATGGCCGGCGCCACTCTTGGGCTGGATCAAGGATCGCCTGTGAGGTCGTCACGCTGGCGAGGACCCTCGTGGCACGCTCAGCTCGCCGGCGACGAAACCCAATTCCAACTCGCAGGGCGGTAACTCTGGATCGGTTCATGGGGCCACGATGCGCCCCAGACCTCACCGGAAACCTCACCGGTGACCTCACCTGGCAAGAATTTCTTAGGAGCCTAGATCAGTCGTTCGCCCAGCTCAGCGCCCTATTCGTCCTTGATGAGGTCCCACAACGAAGAAATTTCCTTCGAGGAGCTCCCGATCCCCCCTCCTGCCGCACGCCCCCCGAGGGGGCGCTTGGCAACCGATCTCGTGCACGGGCTTTGTGGGTGCGGGCGCCGCCATCGCCCGCGTGCACCGCCGGGCCGAGAGCGATCCTCGCCGATGAGGACTCGAGGCGATCGAGCCTAGTCGTGTTCACGATGACCGGTGCCAAGTGATGCAGCCTCTCAAGAGCTCCATCTGCGGCGAGAGAGTCGACCATCGGTTCGCAGATTCGACGCCAACCGTAGACGGAGGAGCCTGGCGGTGCTTCTCTCCTTATTTGAGCCGATAGGTCCCCAGCCCGCTTGCAGCGGTCTGGGGACCGTGGGCACTGTCTCGGGGTTCTGGCCCTTTCGGCGATCACTGCACGCGGCCGCGAGTACGAAGGGCTGGACACCGGGAGCCTCTGGTCGCAGGACGCGTGGCGCCTCCAACTCGTCGACTCGCCCTGAGCGTGGCAGTTGTGGAGGCCCCGCCGGCGATCACGCAAGAGGAGTCGTCAAGGCGGCGAACCTCGACGGGATTGGCCGCACTCCCTGGCTGGTCGATGAGGAAGGACGGCGGAGTTGCCCGGTACCGGTCCGGTCCTGGTTCGTGGAACAGCGGTCGTCGAGCAAGGAGCCGCTGAAAAGTCCCCTGAGCTGCGTTGTGAGGGGTTTCCTTAACATGATCTAGAGGTGCTCTTCGTCTGCACCCACAACGCCGGGCGGTCCCAGATGGCGGCGGCATTCCTCTGCCGCGCCGGCGGGGGCCGCATCGCCGTCACCTCGGCCGGATCGGAACCAGCCGACGAGCTCGACCTGGCTGTCGTGGCAGCACTCGCCGAGGTGAGGCTCGACATCTCAGCCGAGTCCCCCCCACCAGACACACACACAGAGAGCAGGTGCGGTCATGGGGATGCCGGTTAGCTTTGGCCGGTGCTGACGGGTGCCTGGACCTATGTGGTCGCGTGCGCGGCCTCGGTGGTCATCGCGACCCTCTCCACTCCGGCCGGTGTCTCCGGAGCTGTTCTCGTGCTCCCGTTCCAGGTGGCGGTCCTCGGGACGCCGAGCCCCGCCGTCACGCCGACGAACCTGCTCTACAACGTCCTCGCCACCCCTGGGGCGCTCTACCGCTACTGGCGCCAGGGACAGCGCGGCGGTCGCCTGACAGGAACGCTCATCGGGGGAACCATACCGGGAGTAATCGCCGGTTCGGTTGTGCGCGTCGAGCTCCTTCCCGGCGCGCGCCCGTTCGAAGTCGTCATCGCGGCCGTTCTCGTTCCGCTCGGCGCCTGGTTGTTGTTCTCGCGCCCCGCGCCGCCCCACCCAGCGGCCCATGCCATCCCGTCGGCAGCGGTCGTCACCATGGCTGCCGTCGTTGGCTGCATCGGAGGCATCTACGGGATCGGCGGCGGGTCGATCCTCGCTCCTATTCTCATCGGGTCCGGTCGTCCTGCGTCAGAGGTCGCCCCCGCCGCTCTCGCATCCACTCTCGTCACCTCCGTCGCCGGAGTGGTGACCTTCCTCGTGCTCGCAAGCGAGCATCACGGGTCGGTCGCCCCCGAATGGGGGATCGGGATGGCGCTCGGCCTCGGGGGTCTTGTCGGCGGCTACGCCGGTGCCCGGATCCAACCGCGGTTGCCCGAGAACATCATCCGGCGCTCGCTCGGCGTGCTGGTGTTGGCGATCGGTGTCCGCTACGGCTGGCTCGCGGTGTGAACCGGGTGAAGAGTGCCACGCGTGGCTCACCGGCGACCGAAGCGGCGCGACCGTCAATCGAGGTTCCTCACGGTACCTGCACGCTTTGTGTCGTAGCCGCCGAGCTCGGCTATCGACGCCCGAGCCGCCTTGTCGCGAAGGACATCGATGAGCGGGCCTGCGGCACCGAGCGACTCCGCGCTCAGGACGACGTCGTACTCCTCCCACACGAGCGGTATGAACTCGAGCGCAAGCGCCACGGCAACCGCTCGCACCCCGAGCCCGACGTCCGCCATACCGGACGCGATGGCGAGCCCCACCTCCAGATGCGAGCCCGCCTCGGGACCCGCCACCGAGTCAGACGCGATGCCGGAGTCGTTGAGCAGCCGATCAAGCAGAGCACGCGTCCCGGCCCCGAACTCTCGTTTCGCCACGCGGAGCTCGCCCAGGTCCTCTGGGCTCTGGACCTTGAGCGGGTTGCCCGGCGGAACCAGCAGGCCCTGTTCGCGGCGCCAGAGGTGGATCAGCGTCGGCTGTCGGCCGCGCAGCAATGCGGACGCGAAGGGAGCGTTGTAGACGCCGGAATGGTGCAGCAAATGGATCGCCGCCCCGTCGGCGCTTCCCCTCCAGAGCGCCGTGAGCCCCTGGAAGCTCCCCCTCGTGCCGACCGCCACGATGCCACGGCCCGCACGGCGCAAAACTATGTCAAGAGCGGGATCGTCGCTCCCAGCAAGCCGGAACACCTGCTGGGTGCCGAGCAGCCGGCGGGCAGCCAGCAATCCATCCGGGGCAACGGTCGCACGGCGTCGTTCACCGAGGATGATGACGCCGGCCTGGGCCAGGTGCCGGTAAGCGCGACTGATGGTTGAAGGAGTCGTCTGGCGTTCGTCAGCAAACGCTCTCACGCTCGACAGCTCCCTTCCTGCCTGGAGCTGGCCCGAGTCGACCTGGCGCGCAATCTCGGTGCTGACGTCTAGGTAGCGGGTCATCCGGCCGGACTCTACGCCCGCTGCCCAAGCCGCCCGACCTGTCCCCGGCTCGCCACCGATGGCTAGGCTCGTCCCGTTCTGGAGCACTACAGAAGGGATCAGCCGATGCTGAGCATGAGAGGACGTCTTGGCGCACTGGCGCTGGTGCTGCTCGCCGGAACTGCCGCCATCGCCGGCTGCGGTTCAGGCAGCAGCACGCCGGCCACCACGACCCACTCGAAGACCCTGATCGTCTTTGGCGCCGGCACTCTCTCGCAACCCTTCAGCGACGAGATCGCCGCCTTCGAGAAGCAGTACCCGGGCGTCACGGTGCACTCGCAGTTCGGCGCGAGCGGCGACATGGTGAAGGCCGTGACCCAACTCAAGGAGCCCGACGACGTACTCGGGGTCGCCGACTACTCCCTCATACCGGACGAGATGTTCGGGGCAGGCGCCAGACAGTTCGCAACTTGGTACGTGGGCTTCGTCTCGAACGCGATCACCTTCGCCTACACCAAACACAGCAAGGGGGCGAGCCAGTTGACCTCGAGCAACTGGTACAAGATCCTCGCTGAGCCGGGGGTCCGCATCGGGAGGTCAACACCGGCGGCCGACCCTTCCGGGTACCAGATCCTGCAGATGCTGAAGCTCGCCCAGGCCTACTATCACGACCGCGGCCTATCGGCAGCGATCCTGAGGAACTCACCCAATTCACTTGTTGCCGAGGTCGAGACATCGCTCACTGCCGCATTGCAGACCGGTGAGATCGACTATCTCGCCATCTATCGCTCGAGCGCACTCGAAGACGACTTCTTGTACTTAAAGCTCCCGAACCAGATCAACTTGTCCGACCCGGCACTCGCGAGCAGATACGCCACGGTGACGGTGCAGGGAGCCGACGGCCCGACGACCGGCAAGCCCATCATCTACGCCATGACGATCCCGACCAACGCCCCGGACCCTGCTCTCGCCCGCAAGTTCGTCGCCTTCGTGATCGGGCCGACGGGTGAAGCGATCATGCGCGCCAACGGGTTCGTGAGCGTCACTCCGGCGCTCGCAAGCAGCGAGAGCGTCCTGCCCGCCTCGCTCCGGTCTCTGACGGTTCCCTGGCATCTGTAAGGCGCACGGTGAGCGTCGCCGCGACTCGAAGCGGACGAGCGGCATGGCCCTTCGGGGCGTTCCAATGGCTCATGTGGATGCTCGGCGGCCTGCTGATTGCTTTCATCTTGTTGCCGCTTGTGCGGCTCGCTGGGACCTCGTCTGTCACGAGCCTCACCCACGCCGCCGAGACGGCCGCGATCCGCGATGCGATCCTGCTCAGCCTGCAGGACGCCGCCATCACGGCCGGCCTCGCCACCCTCGTTGGTGTCCCACTCGCCTACGTGCTCGCTTTCAGGAGGTTTCGAGGCCGGAGCCTCTTGCAGGCGGTCGTGGATCTTCCGTTGGCAGTGCCCCATACGGTCGCCGGGATCGCGCTGCTGTTTGTCTTCGGACGGACTGGGTGGATCGGCGCCCCGGCCAGTCACCTCGGCATCTCCTTCTACGGGTCGCAATGGGGAATCGTGGCCGCAATGCTCTTTGTCAGTGCCCCCTTCGCCGTGAACAGCGCCAGGGTGGCCCTGGAGTCGATCGACGCCAACCTGGACCGGGCGGCTCGGAGCCTTGGTGCGAGCCCGTCGTTCGCCTTTCGGCACGTCACCCTCCCGCTTGCCGGCCGGGGCGTCATGACCGGTGCCGTGCTCGTCTATGCGCGCTCGATCAGCGAGTTCGGCGCTGTCGTGATAATCGCCTTCTACCCGGTGACGGCTCCTGTCGAGGTCTACAACCTCTTCTTGCAGTCGGGACTCGCCCAATCGGCCGCCGCGGCAGTGCTCTTGCTGCTGGTATCGCTTGCCACCTTCCTCGTGCTGCGCACGCTCGCATCGGGATGGCTCTTTGCTGGCGCCGACCGTGAGCGCCTCCGGTAGCGATCTGAGCGTTCGAGGTCTCGCCACTCGGTCCGGCTCCTTCCAGCTCGAGGGCATCGATCTCGACGTCGGCAGCGACGAGGTGCTCGTCGTCCTAGGCCCGTCCGGTGCCGGAAAAACGATGCTTCTCCACACCATCGCTGGATTCCGTCAGGCAACCGCCGGGAACGTGCGCATCAAAGGCCGCGAGGTGACCGGTCTCGCTCCTGAGCTCCGTCGGATCGGCTTCGTGTTCCAGGATGCAGCCCTCTTCCCGCACCTGACGGCCCGCGACAACGTGTGCTTCGGGCTTCGCGCCCATCGCCTGTCCTCACCGACGAAGGTGGACGAGCTGATGGACCGGTTCGGAGTCTCAGCGTTGGCAGACCGGACACCTCGCTCGCTCAGCGGCGGTGAGCGCCAACGGGTCGCGCTTGCTCGCGCCCTCGCCTTCGGGCCGGAGGTACTCCTCCTTGACGAGCCCTTATCGGCGTTGGACCAGCCGACCCGAGAAGAGCTCCGATCGGTGCTGCAGGACCTCCTCTCGGGCCTCGGCATCCCGGCCGTTCACGTCACTCACGACCGGGACGAAGCGTTCATCCTGGCGGACAAGTTGGCAGTCATCGAGTCGGGCAAGCTGCGCCAGGTCGGTGCAGCCGACCGGGTGGCCGCCCAGCCAGCGGATGCGGTCGTCGCCAAAATGCTCGGATGGCTGGAGCTCGGGAACGGCCACGTGATCGACGGAAAGGTCGTGATTGGTGGCTTGGCGTTCGACGCCCAAGCCCACAGCGGCGACGTGCTGGTCTTCTATCGTCCCGAAGACATTCGGCTCTCGCGAGATAGAACGGAACAGGGACTGCTCTTCAGAGCCCGTGTGCAACGCATCGTGCGTGCCGTCCCTCTGTCTCACGTCGCCCTCGGCCCTTTGCCACCTATTACGGCTCTGGTTCTCAACCGGGAATTCGAACGCCTCACTCTTCGACCGGACGCCGAGATCGAAGTGCAGATACCACAGGGTTCAGTAGTCGTCGTTCCTGACGAAGCCCGAACGAACCGCCCGACCGCTCTCGAGACATGGCGGCCCCCGCGTCTGCTTTAGGCCCCGCTCCATTCCGTGCCAGCCTGTGCGCCAGTCGACGGACCGACAGCCGAAGGGTCGTCGCTCACCTGGCGCGTTCGAGGAACGAGTCCCAGTGCAAACGGTCCCGAGAGAGGCTGGCCGTGCGCGATCGTGCGCGAAGGTGTGGTCAAAAGGGGTCTCCAACGGTCACGAACGGATGTTTCAAACCGCAGGTCAGGGCCAAATTTGGCACTTGGGCCGAGGTTGACAAAAGCCCAGCAGGCGACCTTCCAAGCTGGCTATGCGGGTTCGATCCCCGTCGCCCGCTCCCTTATTCCACCTGGTAGACGGCTTGTATGGCGATTCAGCCATCGGCTATGCGGGGCCAGGCGCTATGGGTGTTAAGCCTCCCGATCAACCGACAGATCTTCCTCGAACAAAGGTCCCAGGTCATCCAACGCTTGTCGACTGAGGACCGAGGTTGAGTAGAGGTATCCGGTTAGAGATTCGATCGTCCAGACGTGCTCTATCGCAAAGTCGTAACTCTCCTCGTAGCTGAAACCCACCCGGCTTAGGACCTGTTCGTGGGAGTCGCGCGCCATCGCCTTTTGCCAGTCTGCAGGGAGCCGGGCGCCTATGCGATCCATCCAGCCGGCCGTAAAGGCGCGCAGGACCTCTTGCCAGTCGCTTGCTCGCTCGGTTGGATTTCCGCCCCACAGCAGGGCCACGTACCCGCCAGGTCGGAGCCAGGAAAGGGCCCGCTCAGCATCGCGCTGGCGTCGGAGCCGGTGAAAGGCTTTGCCGATCGCGATCATGTCGAACAGGCCCGGTATATCCGCTCCCTCGGCAGTGCCGACCTGCCACTTGATGTGCGTGGAGCCTAGCACTTCGCCCTTCGCCTGGCCCAAGGCGACGGATCCTGGCTCCTGGTCGAGTGCGATGATTTCATGGAAGTCGCGGCTCATCAGGGCGAAGGCGATCTGCCCTGTACCGCTGGCCAAGTCAAGAAGTCGTCCGGCCCCGCTGATGCGAGCCCGGGACCGCAAGTCATGGACCAGCGACGGCGGGTACGGCAGTCGAAAGCTGTCGTAATCGCGAGCCGTCCCTCGGTATAGGTCCGTCCGAAAGGCGGGGTCCTCGCTCATCTCGCGATCATGACGCGGCACCCTTGACGGAGGGATGTCCGGTGCGCAAAACCGGAATCCTTCACCCCCTGGCGAGTTGCCTGACCGTGGTTCACCCGGGCACTATCGCTCACGCCATATCCCAATCGAGGCTACAGATTGTTCCACCTGGAAGTCGGCAAGAGGCGCTGCGCGAGCTGCGGATCGCGCCAGATCGACGGCTCGGGTGCGCCCAATGGCAGCCTCGGACGGGCAGACGTTGCCTGACGCGGCATTAGCGGGAGGGGGGCAGGCCCCCCTCCCGGCCTCCTCCCGGCGCGACCGCGCTGATCGTTGATGTTGTCGGGCCGGCAAAGCCGTCCCTCGTGCGCTATCGCGTCGCCCATGGCGAACATCGTGAACATCAACGAGGTGCTCGAGGGTCACGTCAGCCTCGAGATCGACTGCGTCGACCGGCTGTACCTGAACGCCTACGTCCCCAACCTGCAGGTCGGCCCGCAGGTGAACCACTTCCTCGAGCGACACCTCGGGTTCCCGCTCGGTTCGCCGGCGCTCATCGAGAAGATCGGCAACCGCTTCCGCCGCGAGGTGAAGGCCTTCGCCGAGTCGCAGGCCATCCCCATCCTGCAGCTGAAGAAGCCGGATCGTTCCCGCTGGGACGACCGCAAGCTCGATCACGTGAGGCCGTATCTCGATCGGGCCGAACGTGAGGGACGCTTCGGGGTCGTGGCCATCGTGGCCGCCCAGGAGTTCCAGTTCGTCTACTCGGCCACCAGGCACGTCGGAGGGGGCGGTGGCATCTACTTCCTGTTTAACAAGAAGGAACGCCGTGTCGGCATCTACTACTTCTACGTGCTCGATCGTGAGTTCGGCCCGGGCTTCATCAAGATCTGCACGTACTTCCCCTATCCGGCCAAGGTCTGGCTGAACGGCCACGAGTGGGCCAAGCGACAGGCGGCACGAAAGAAGATCGGCTTCAGCGCCCTCTCGAACGGCTTTGCCTCCTGTGAGCGACCCGAGGCCCTGCAGGCCATCTGCGACCGCTTCGGACCCGCCGACGTCCAAGGCTTCTTCGACCGCTGGATCTCAGTCATCCCGACGCCGTTCACTAAGGCCGACAAGAAGGCCGGCTACTGGTGGGAACTCTCCATGCGCCAAGTCGAGGTCTCCCGCACCCTTGTCTTCGACGATCCTCGCCGTGCCAGGAGCTTCTTCGAGTCCCTCGTGGCCGACAACGTCGGCATCGGCCGTCCCGAGCAGGTGGCGATGGTCTTCGCCCGCCAGGTGCGAAAGACGACGAAGGAGCCGTTCCGCCAACGCGTCTTCTCGCCGGGGACCGAGGCGCACATGGACTTCAGCTACAAGCACAGCCGCGTCAAGCAGTACCTGAAAGAAGGGAGAGCACTTCGCATCGAGACCGTCATCAACAAGCCATCCGACATCGGGCTGCTCGCCCGCATCGAGCACCTCCCCGAGCTCGTCGGAAAGTGCCGCCAGGTCAATCGTCGTCTGCTTATGATCGAACGTGCCGGCCAGGGCTGTGCCATCGGCTCTGCGCTCTTCGAGCGCATCCACCAGCCCTACATACGGGAGGGCCAACGAACCGGAGCCTTCCGCTTCGGGGACTCACGCGCCATGGCCCTGACCGGCGCTCTCTGCTGCCACGTCCATGCCGTCACCGGCTTCACCAACAAGAGCCTTCGCGGGCTTGTCGCCGGACTCCTCGGCACGGACTACACGAGCCATCAGATGACCTACGACCTACGGCGCCTCCGACTGCACGGGCTCATCGAGCGCGTCCCCCACAGCCACTCCTACACCCTCACCGAGGAGGGACTCCGAGTCGCCTTCTTCTACACCAAGGTCCGACACCGCATCCTCGGGCCGCTCCTCGAGGCCGACCGGCCACCCGCGCCACCCGAAGTCCGCCGCGCCCTTGCCACCCTCGACCAGGCCGTGCGGGAATCCGTCACGAACGCGTGTCTCGGTACCGCCGCATGAAAGTTGTCACATCGTCAAGCCTTCTGGCGCATCAGTAGGACTAGCCAGGTGGCCACACTCCAAAGATTGGCACCGATGCAGGATGGTAGGCGGACACGATTAGTTGATGACTCCGATAAGTCCGCGGGCACACCCGGAGTGATCCGAGGGAGAGTTCGAACGGCCTCGCCGAGGGCGTGATCCTCACGCCCATCGACGTTGCACAACCGGACGTGCTGTCCGAGACGCGTCCGACCCAGACGAGCACGGCCGCCAGACCTCCGGTCTTGAGCCTGACGGGAACCGGCTTGAACTCTCCCAACGTGGAGTCGACAGCGTCTGTCTGATGAAATGCAACCCGGTGCCCGTGCGACTGCAACGAGAGCACTGGATAGCCCTTCAGGTCACAAGGCCCTCCCCTGTTCCGGAACCAAATCGTGAAGATGTCGCCCATCATCACCACCGCAACATCGCCCGCATGATGTGGCAACGACACTCGGAGGTGCGCCCTCTCGCAGAGCGAGGGTGTCTTCTCAGGCGTTGATGACGAGCCCCCAACTGGACCCCACGCACCGTCCACTGCCGACACGACCCCCAGAGGTAGCGTCGTCGACGACGGCGAGATGGAGGCGGCGGTCGGGTGCGAACCCTCTCCCGCAGAACTCGACCCGCACCCCGCAAGTGAGCACGACACGAGCGTGGCAACAAAGAGCAGCAGCCTGCTACGCACACCTCAGTTTCCCACGTCGACCGGGTTGACGGGCCCCGCCCTCGCGGTCGGGTGCCCGCGGGGTCGATCCCCGAGCCGCCCTAGCCGAGCACCGCCTCCGGCCTCATTGGCGAAACGCGGCGTAGCCGCGCAGGGCGTAGAATTTCTTTGGTTGTGATGTGATCGGAGGTGATGCCGTGGCGATGCTACGGGCGAGCGACTCCGAGCGAACGCGACGCTACGGCGCCCGAGCGGCTGCCCTTCTCCTCAGCGCCGCTGTTGCATCTGGCGTTGGTTACCTCGTCAGCGAGCTTGTCTCCTCACCATCGCCGCCGAAAGGTCCGATCATCCTCCTCGGGGACGGGATCGGGTCCGCCCGCTTCGGACAGGTCGAAGCCGTCGCCATTTCCAACCTCGACAAATCACTCGGGTCTCCAAGCAGCACCGCACCTACCAAGCAGAGGGACTGCAATGTCGACGCCTACCTTGTGTGGCACGTGACGACGGCCTACTTTGACCACCAACGCTTTGTTGGATACAGCGCGGCGGAGACGACGCCAGCGAAGCTGAACGCAGCAACCGTCAAGGGACTCCGAGTCGGTGACACCGTCATCCAGGCGCGGCGGATCTATGGAGCCGCCTTCAGCACCTCTCTGACGCAGGGAGGGAGCTGGTTAGCAACCACACCGACAGGAACGCTGGACGGCTACCTGACCAGTGAGCCAAATCAAAGCGTCCCTGTGGCTCGAATCGCCAGCATCGAAGCCGGCGCCGTCGGCTGTCCTGCGATGTCACCCTGACGTGCGCGTCGCCCGGAGCAGCGACACCGGGGACGTCCTCGGCCTCGCCGTCTTTCTGCCGGACCAGGCTGCGGCCGGCCAATGAGGGTGGGGCAACCAGCGGGCGTAGTCGGCCGACAGCATGAACCGCTCCGTCGACCTTGTTTCGGAGCCGTTCGGTGAACCCCCAGGATTTAGCGCACCTGCACCTGCCCGCGACCGATGTGAGTGGAGGGTCCGAAGAGGCTCCACCACACTTGTGCCGGGCCGAGCGGCGCGCTGACGGGGATGGCAATCTCCATCTGGTAGCGCACCTGGCCGTGGGCTGCGATGGGGTGCGTGTTGCGGCAGTTGAGTCGGTAAGCGAGCTTCGTGGGGAAGTCGGACCACTCCAGATAGACCGGACACGGTGACAGCGCCACCGGTCGGCTTTCGGGGTTGACCAGCTCGACCTGGTAGAGCAGCGTGGTGCCGGCTCTGACACTGGCTGGCAGCTGCAGGTGGGGGATCAGGGCCACGAGGGGGTCTGGGGGGTAGGTCGGTTGTGGCTTGGGAGTGAAGAACGGCGTCGTCGACATCCCACACTGGAACATGAGATGGAGGCTGCCGATCTTCTTGTTGCCGCCCCCTGGGATGGAGATGCGCAAGCGGTGGTACACGGGAAGACCGATGTTCCCGCCGCCCGGGTCGGCCGGGCAGGCGACCGGGACGTTGATGATCACCGCCACAATCCCCCCGGGAGCGGTGTTGGCAATCTCGCCGAGCGGCCACATGGGCGCCGTAGTCGCGAACACGGTCGCTTGCCCGGGCGCGCTGGCAACGACTCGGGGTGTGCCCCTCAGAAGACAGGCAGTCCGGCCGGTATTGCGGAGCCTGACGACGACACCGTCGTTCTGGCTCATCCCTATCCCCCCAACAGTCGCCACCGACAGCGCCGCCGCGGTGCAGGCCGGCGCCCCGGTTTTAGGCGGGGGCAGAGGTAGAGGCTTGGGCAGCAGCGAGGAGAGCAGAGCCGGAGTCGGCACTTCGTCGACCCACAGTACGGCGGGGCTAGTGGCCGTCGTCGTGGTGCGTTTGGCAGCGGCTCCGGTGCAGGCGGCCAGCGTAACCACGACGACCACCAGCGCCGCCTTGTTGACCTGGCAGCGTGCCGACATAGACATACTTCTCCTTGACTCCGCATCGCATTGATTTCTTGCGAGCCTTGCGGACCAGAGCGGGCTGCTACCCAGGTCGCTACGACCATTACCCGAACGAGCTCGCGTCGGGTGTGCCGCGCACCGGTAACCCGCTGGTCGACGCCAGGTCGAAAATGTTCCTGTCCGCAACTACCGCGTCCGGTCGCTGCACGTCGGGCGCCCCGACTGGTCACTCCTGGCGACGATCGTCGCCTGCTGAGGAAGCCGAGACTTCCTCGGCCCACTCTTCACCACACGCCGGGTCGCTGCACCGCCACCGGCGAAGGCGCCAGGACGACACCGAACGGGCTCGTTGATCAACCCGTCTGGCAATCGACACAGAGGGAGACCAAGACCACCGTGGTTCGACCAGCCTCGACCCTTACCGTCTCATGCGGGAACGAGGTCGTCCTCAAGCCGTGGCCTATCCGGTAGAAGACCGCCGAACCCGGGCCGCCGCCCACGCTGTACGTACCTGGCGGCACCTCCAGGGAGAAGTCGCCTGCGGAGTCGGACGGCGCGATGAACTCCGCACCCGTCGCGACGTTCATCAGGGTGACGTGACCTTGGAAGGGTGGCGATAGCTGCAAGGGTGCATAACCGGCTTCAATGCCGCTCGACCCGAACACCCGGCCCGATATCGTGCCGACTGGCACGAGGGTGCTGCCCGATCCGACGAGGACTCCGACTCCGATGCCGATGACCACGAGCACGGCGGCGGTCATGATGCCAAAGCCCTTCACGTGGACCAGGGTACGACTTGGCTGGCCTGGTCGAATGCCGCCCTCGGCTCGGCGTAGGCGAGGACGCCTCGAACCGGCTTCATGGGAACATGGGAGCCGTGCGGTCCCGTCGCGTGGTCTGCCTCATCGCCGCGGTGCTGTTGGGTGCCGCCTGCACGAGCGGAGCAGCCGTCTCGACCACGACATCGAGCCCTGCGACAAGCACGACGACTTCACTCCCAACCGTTGACCTCTCAGCCACCCCGGCCGGGTGGGTGGCGGTTGCATACGGCGATGGCCAGATCTCGGTGCCCGCCTCGTGGAGCGTTCAGTATCTCGGCTCGGGGTGCTTCTCGGTCGTTCGTCCTGGCACGGTGTGGATCGGAGTCGGAGTAGGTCCCTTGCCGACGGGCTGCCCTCCGCCTTTCGCCGTCAAGGATGCAACCCTGTTGCACCTTCATCGGCTCACTCGACCCTCGGATGCGTGGGCCGGGGAGACCCCGTTTCAGTTGAACGACCTCGTCGTGTATCGGGGCGACGGCGACGATCCCTACATCGGTGGCTACGACTCACCCGGCCACAGCTACGACTACATCGTTCCAGCCCTGGGTGTCGAGGTGAAAGCCGTTGGACCGAGGGCGCGTCAGATCATCGACACCTTGACCCGCTCCCCTCGCGGGGTGGCTCTCGCCTCTGGTCCCGCCACCTCGGTCCCACCGTCATGGCGTTCGGTGACCTTCGCTGGGTTGCGGCTGTCGGTCCCGGCAACCTGGACGGTCCGGCGCACCCGGACCTGGAACATCTGCGGCCCGGTCCAGATCGCCCTCTCGAAGGGAGTGATCCTCGACACCGACCAGACTTTCCTGCGGCTGCCGTGTGTATCTCCACCGCTGCACGCGGTCATGCCCTCGGATGGCGTGCGCGTTGATTCCGGGCGGCGAGGCCCCACTGGCTCGTTCTCGCCAGGTGGCACCTGCCTTCGTCTCCACGGGCTTAGTGCGTGTCCGAGTAGCACCCCGGACTACAGCATCCTGCTCCTTCGCGTCACGGTGGCTATCAGCCGGTACGAGCGGCAACTGCCCCTGCGTGCGAGGCCGGTTTACGTCTCCATCGGGCTGGCCGGGAACGGCCTGGTGGCGAGGGCAATCCTCTACTCGCTCCGAGCGGCATGAGTGATGACCTTCGTTCGCCGAGCCGTCGCCATCGTCATCGTGATCGCCATGGCGTTGCTGGCGGGGCTCGTCGCCCTCGAACACCGCCGTCATCCGGCGGCTGCTGGGTGGGTACGAGGCTGGCGGAGCGAAGTACGACCACACGCGTGGGGTCCGAGGACAGGCATCGTGCGAGTGGTCCAAGGAACCAGGGTGGTTGCCATCGCCAAGGTAGGCAGCAGCGGGAAGTCTTGTGTCACTGTGCGCCCAGGGAGTTATCGACTGGTGGGTACCCCTCTCCATCGGCGGGCTGGATATGCAGCGACCTTCACGTCCACGTCCGAGCCGAGGTCAGTGTGTCCGTCACCTTCGAATGTCTCAAGGGCCTTGCCGAATTCTGAGTGTTCAACAGCAGTTGGGGTTTCGAGACCGAGCCAAGACGCTTCCTCGTGGTAAAGGCCGGGATCGTCCTTTGATGAACGGTGGTCGAGCTGACGTCTCCACGAGGCTCAGCCCGTCGCCGGCATGTGGCCGCAAGATCACATGGTTGCCGTGCGTCTCTTTGTTATGAGTCTGCGGCGCGCAGGAGCAACGCTGTCGCACCTTTGGCTCGGACTCCTCCTTGCCGCCATGTTTTTCTCCGGCTGTTCCGCGCCCAGGTCGCTGGTGGCGCACTCCACAACGACGAGCACCGTGGGCGCGACCACGAGCACTGGCACCAGGATCGCCTCTGTTGCATCTTGCAGGATCGTCATCGGCCTGGCCTTTGTCACTACCGAGGACGGGTACGTGCTCGTGGACACCTGCTCGCGCTGGCTCGACGTCGAGGCCACCCATGACGGCGGCCTCAGCTGGCAGGAGATCTCTCGGGTACAAGCTCTCAGCAACAGCGACACCTTCGACGCCGCTCGAGCAGAGGACAAGGTGGCGTTCGTATCCAAACGCGTGGGCGTCGTGCAACCGGGCAACCGGACGCTGCTTGTCACCGACGACGGGGCTCGCTCCTGGAGGAAGCAGCTCGCCCCAGCGGTCCTAAGCGACCTATTCACCTCCGCGGGACGTATCTGGGCGGTTACGTCGTGCTCTGACGGCGCTTGCCGCGGCATGGTCGCACCGGTCTCGACGGCCGGCTTCGGAACGTGGCGACTCCTCCCCGCGGGCACCACGACGATAGAGCCAGCCGCCGGCACGTGGATGATCGGCGGCCTGAGAGCCGTCTAGACGAGCACCGACGAAGGCGTCTCCTGGCAGGAGCACCCTCACCGGTTCGCCTGCGGCCTGCCCCTGCTCGCCGCCACTTCCCGGCACTGGTGGATGCTCTGCAACGACGGCATGGCGGATGGGGCCGAGGCCAAAGCCGTCTACTCCTCCCGCGATGGCGGCCACAGCTGGGAGCTGATGGCCCAGTCACAGGCGTTCGCTCTCACCCACCCCGTCGGCCGACTCGAAGCGAGCGGCTACGCCGACGCCCTCGTGGCCCTCTCGCCGACGACCGTACTCATGGGTGTTGGGTATCCGCTCGGCGGTATCGAGCTGAGCACCGATGCCGGGCGGGACTGGCGCATCATCCGGACGAACCCGGAGGACATCGGCTCGCAGACCGGAGGACTCGTCTGTGTCGGGAGCGCACGCTGCTGGACGACGTCGTATGACTACGTAATGCGTTCGGTGAGCCTGCTTCGGTGGGAGGCGACGGCCGTCGGTTGATTCCCGCCGGCGTGCCCCGCTCGTCCCCAGGGCGCATGCTTCCCTAACACTTCGAAACGATCGGCGGCGGGCTCAAGCCTCGGCCGCACCACGCGACGATTTTGGTACCGGTCGCCCCGCGGCACGGGCGGCTTCCAGCCAGGCTCCCGTAGCAACCTCGACTTCGGTCACGGCCTCGTGAGGCAGGGCCATGGGCGGTGCAAAACCGTAGATCCGGGACGTTAGCGATCCAGGCTCGTCCTCGTCGCCAGTGATCCTCGATCGCGTACGTGGTCATCACTCGCTTTCCAGGTCAAGACCGTAACGGCGTACGACTGCTCAGACGCTGCTGGCCCCTTGAGTCGCCGGCTTGCTTCCCGACAGCGCAGCTACGCTCCGTCCCGTGCCCACGCCGACGCCGTGGCCCGTAAAGAGGTTGTTCCCGTTGCTCGCCACGGTTGGCCTCATCCTCATCGGCATGGCCTCCACGACGTGGTGGGGACCGCACTTGGCAGGGAACTCCGCCTGGGCACTGCCCCTCGACCTATGGGGAACGCTCGCGGCGGCGCAACGGCTCCTGCATCTCGACTTGAGTGGCCTGTACACCCAACCCACCGGCCTGGTCAGCTTTCCGGGGACGGCTCTGATCCTCGTCCCCGTCGTTGCGCTCATCGACGCAGCAGGGATCTCGCTTCGCTGGCCGGGCGTCCAGAACACCCACCCGGCAGCCTGGTTGCTCGCCGGACCGTATGAGATGGCTCTTTCCGCCCTCGCACTCTTCGCGGCCGACGCCGTTGCTGATCGCCTGGGCGTCACCCGTCCGAAGCGTGCGTTTCTCGCCGGGGCAGAGGCAGTTGCCGTGTGGAGCGTCTCTGTCAAGTGGGGACACCCGGAAGACGCCGTAGCGGTAGGGCTCCTCCTCTACGGCATCGTCGCACTCGCGGACTCGAGGCCTGAGCGAGCTGCCTGGTACATGGGGGCGGCGGTCGCCGTGCAACCTCTCGTCCTCCTCGCCCTGCCAGTCGTCTTGGTCGTCGTCCCACGGCGACTCCTCGGTTTCCTGACGCGGTCGGCTGCTCCGAGCGCCCTCCTGCTGGGAGCCGCTGCGTCCGCGAACTGGACAGCCACCTTCCACGCGGTCACCAGTCAGCCCAACTCACCGAGCATCAACCACGCCACCCCGTGGACGTCTTTGGCTCCCCGCATCAGCAACGACGTCCTCGCGGCCGGGCCTTCGAGAGCACTTGCCATCGTGGCGGCTTGCGCATGCGCTCTCGTCGTCCGGCACGGCTGGCGGGGACGACATGGCGCCGCGTGGAGCCCGGACGCCCTCGAGGAGATCGTTTGGTGGTGTGGTGTGTCACTCGCCCTCCGCTCGATATTCGAGATCGTGATGGCTCCCTACTATCTTTGGCCCGTGCTTGCGGTGGCACTCATCGTGGGGTCAAAGAGCTGGCGCCGCCTCCTCGTGACCGCCCTTGCTGTCACCGCAGTCACCTTCGTCTCACAGCTCACCTGGCGCGGCAGCCTGTGGAGCTGGTGGACGCCCATGGTCGTCGGAACGGTCCTGATCTTGTTCCTCGCCCGCCTCCCTCTTCACAAGGGGGCGTTGCAACCGCATTCGCGCATGATGGACGTCGGCACCCACCTCTGAAACCGCGCTGGCGCTGCCTCAGTCGGGTCAGGGGAGCCACGAGACGTGGCCGTGCAGGAGGACGTAACCAACGAAGGCGCCCGTGTCGATGAGGCTGTGAGCAAGGATGAGGCGCAGAAGCCGCCCCTTGCGCTGGAAGAGGCGCCCGAACAGCAGCCCCATGGCCGCATTGCCGAGAAACCCGCCGAAACCCTGATAGAGGTGGTACGACCCACGCAACAGGGCGCTCGTCACGAGGGAGCGTCCCGCTCCCCATTGCAACTGGCGAAGGCGGTGGAGCAGGTACCCGCACACCACGACCTCTTCCAGCACTCCGTTCTCCACGGCGGCGAGAACGAGCACCGGTATCCGCCACCACACCGGGGGCAAGTTCGTAGGCACGACGTTCAGGCTCATCCCAGCGTGATACGCGCCGAGGTAGAGAGCGAGCCCGGCCCCACCCACGCCAGCGGCCAGCGCCGCCCCCCACAGCGTCTCCTTTCCGATTCCGACCGTGTCGAGGCCGATGTTCGCCGTCGACTCGCCCGATCTGAACAACAGGTACACAACGAGGGCCACCGGCACCAACGCAGCCGCGATCCCGACGAGCTCGTAGGCGAGGTTGAGCAATGAGCTGTTCGTACCGGCCGAGGCGTTGACGACCGCCGTCTGGGCCTTCAAGGCCGGACCGGCGGTAAGCGACTGTGCCAGACCGAGCACCGCGTAGACGGCGTCGGCCCCCAGCGACAGTCCCAAGACGAGCCAGATCTCGACCACTAACCCCTTGCGGCTAATGGCCTTTGGCGGTTTCGGGCCGAGTGCTTCGATCTGCTGGGGGCGCGTTCCCGGCCGCTCGGAGCTCGCGAGCCTCTCCGGCTCGTCCCCACCGGCCAGCGCCTCGTCCACCACGTTCGACGCTAGTGCCACGCGCCCGCGTCGCTCGTTCGCTTCCTCGGCGGGGGCGGCGGCGTCATATCGCGCGCCGAGCGAGACCGCACACCGCCGGCAGGGTCGCGCCAGGCACTCAGATC
>DASPSK010000445.1:0-2045 GCA_035623975.1 Acidimicrobiales bacterium
CCAGCCCTGCAGTGCCAGCTTCCGGCCGCGGCCGGCGGCGGGGAGAGCGGCCGCCGCCACGGCTGACTCGATCGTTCGCCGCTTCCTGAACGCCTGCAGGCCGAGCCAGACGAGATAAGCGGCGCCTGCGAGCTTCACGACGTCGAAGACGAAGATGGAGCGCTCGACCAGGAGCCCGATACCGACGGCGACAACGACGACCTGGACGTACTCGCCGAGGGTGTTGCCGAGGACCGTCAGCAGAGCGGCTCAGCCCCGGGGTGCGGCCGCCAGGACAGCCAGACGGCCGTACGGGTCGAAGACCGCCTCGCCGGCCACGATCGTCACCGCCACGGTGAGATCAGGCTCGAGGACGACGAGATCAGCGGGCGCACCCACTTGCAGCGACCCGAGGCCGGAGGCCTCGCAGCCAGCGGCTCGGGCCGCCACCGACGAAGCGGCCCGGACGGCTTCCTCGAGGCTGAGCCCGACCGTCGAGACGAGGTTTCGCACGGCGGTGGCCATCGTGAGCACGCTCCCCGCCAGGGTCGAGGAGTCCGATGCCAGCGTCACGCGCCCGGATTGGACGGACACGTCCATCCGCCCGATCTGATAGCTGCCGGGCTCGAGGCCGGCAGCCGGTATGGCGTCGCTCACGGCCACGAGGCGGCCCGGCGCGCACCGGGCTGCCAGCTCGAGCACGGCCGGGTGGACGTGCTCGAGGTCGGCGATCACCTCGACGGTGACGCGGTCGTCGAGGAGGAGGGCGGTAACCGCCCCCGGGCGGCGGTGGTGAGGCGGGGCCATGGCGTTGAAGAGGTGCGTGGCGTGGCGGGCACCGGCGTCGATGGCAGCGCGGGTCGTTTCGAAGTCGGCGTCGGTGTGCCCGATGGCCACTTCGATGCCGAGGGCGCGCGCCTCGGCGATGAGCTCCTGGCTGCGCGGGAGCTCAGGCGCCACGGTGACCATGCGGATGGAGCCGGCGGCGGCCTCCGCGAGCGAGTGGAGCTCGGCGAGGTCGGGAGGGCGCAGGGACGACGGGTCATGGGCACCGAGCTTGGCCCGGGCGATCCAGGGGCCTTCCAGGTGAATGCCACGAATGGTCGCCCCACCCGCGATCGGTCGTCCCACCAGCTGGCCGCAGGCGGCGACGGTCGTCAGCAGGTTGCTCGGTGAGTCGGACACCGTCGTCGCGAGGAGCGAGGTCGTGCCGTAGCGGCTGTGGAAGCGGGCGATCCGTTCGAGGGCGGCGCCGACGTCCTCGGCGCGATCGCCGTTCACCTGAGCGCCGTCACCCCCGTGGACGTGCACGTCGAAATAGCCCGGTGCCACGATTCGCGGGCCGAGGTCGATGACCGTGGCCCCACCGCCGCCGCCATCGCCAGGACCGCTCGGCATCTCACCTGTCCCGCTCACTCGTCCATCCCGGACCGACACCCAGCCCGGGGAGAGGACGGTGTGCGGCGTGAGGAGCGTGGCCGCCCGAAGGATGTAAGCGCCACCGGTCACGTGATTGTGACCTTCGTCAGCCCTTCTGGGGAGTCGGGGTCGCGGCCGAGGCGCCGGGCGAGCTCGAGAGCGAGCTGCTGGCCTCGCACGACCGCCAGCACCGGGGCGAGGGCTTCGGGCGTCTCTGCCGGCCAGCCCGCCGAGCTGCCTGCCACCGGCCCGAGGACGCGGACGGAGGCCCCGCGGTCGTGAAGATCGACGACAAGGTCGAGGACGTCGTCGGCAGCAGGCCCTGGGTGGGCGAAGGCAAGGATGGGAATCCCCGTGGAGGCGATAGCGATCGGACCGTGGCGCAGGTCGGCGGCGGAGAAGGCGGTGGAGAAGATGGACGTGGTCTCCTCCACCTTGAGGGCGGTCTCGGCGGCCGCTCCGTACAGGTAGCCGCGGGCAACCGTGGCGAAGCGATGGTCGACCGCCGACGCCCATGCCGCCAGCTCCCGGCACGGCTCGGCGTCAGCGACGACCTGGGCCACCGCGTCGGGGAGGGCCGTCCAGTCGCGATCGGCGATGCCGACGTCTCCTACGGCTTGGGCGATCATGGCGAACGCCGCGATCTC
>DASPSK010000450.1:0-4053 GCA_035623975.1 Acidimicrobiales bacterium
CGAACAACGCCTCGAGGAGTTGGCGGCGTGCCGTCGTCACCCTCCCGCCCTGGGCTCGCACGAGGGCGAGAACGGCGTCGACCATCTCAGAGCTGGACTGCACCCGCACCCTGGTCACCCATCAAGACTACGGCGAGCCGGGCGGGCTGCCCGTGGCAATCGGCCGCACCGTGCCGGCGCCAAGCAGGGCGGTCACGACGGCGACGACGGCCCCGAGCTCGGATGGGGAGGACCCGGGCAGGGCGAGGATAGCGTGCGCCTCGCCGAGGCCGGCTAGGTCCACGAGGCCCTTCTCGTTGAGCGCCCACTCCCTCCGCTCGGCCAGCCGGGCGTTGGCCTCGGCGACGACGGCCACGCCGAGGTTGGAGACGGTGCCGACGACATCGCCTCGAGCGGCGTGGGCGCGGGCGGTGCGCATCGCCATCGTCGACAGCCCCCGCCACCGGGGCGGAGCGCTGAGAACGAGGGCCTCGGGATAGGAGGGTCGCGGGAGCGTCCCGACGAGCTGTTTGCAGCAGGCAAGCTCGCCCACGACTACGTACGAGGCGATGCCGGCGACGTAGGTGGCGAGGCCGTGAATCTCGAACCGTCCTCGCTCGGCCTCGGCGACGCAGGCCAGGACCTCGTCGAGGTCCCGGTAGCACAAGTCGACCCGCTCGCCTGCGACGGTGAGCCAGGCGCCCCCGTTCACCACCGGCCCCCAACCACCCGGGCCCGTGATCTCGCCCGGCCATCCGAGGGCGGCGATGTCGGCCGGGTCGATCGTGCCGCGGTAGTAGAGGCCGAAATCCCAGTCGGAGTCAGGCCCAGCCTCGCCGCGGGCACGCGAACCACCGAGGGTGACTGCGACCACGCCGGGGATCTCGGCGAGCCGCGGCCCCAGGTGCTCCACGTCGCCCAAAGGTACCCGCCGGCGCAGCTGGCGGTCGCTGAACCGAGCGCCTACTGCTGATAGCCCTCCACCGTCTCCGGCGGCCGCAGATGAGCCTGATCGGGGTTCTCGCCCATCTCCCGCCGCGCCCGGCGCTGGCGCAACAGGTCCCACAACTGGTCGAGCTTGACCTCGAGCTCCTGCAGTCGCTCGCGATCGACGTTCGTGAGCGGGCGCCCGCCCCCGGCGTGGTCGCGGAGCGCGTGCTCCTCGGCGACGAGGTCATCGATCCGTTTGACAATGTCGTGGTCGTCCAACTCATCACCTCCGCTTCAGGCGGCATCGCTGCCCGACGTGTTGACATCGTAGGCAGCCGCCAGAGCTGTCAGCTCGCTCCCGCGCGCTCGAGAGCGGCTCGTCGGCACATGACCGCTCCAGAGTTCGTAGGCTCAGAGTGACGCCGAGAAGGAGCCGATCCACATGGCCGATAAATCCCCCAAGAAGACCAGTACGAAGAAAGTTGGCAAGACGCTCAAGGAGAAGCGGGCAGCTAAGAAGCAGAAGCACGACCCCTCCCTCGGCGCCAGCCAGATGGACGCCCTGCGCGCCAACAAGAGCCGCTGAAGACCGTCGCCGCCCCGCGCGCCCGGACCATGCGCCTGCCTTCACGGCGGTCGAGTCACGAGGGCCGGGGGCGGTTTCTCATCGTCGACAGCTCCGGCTACGGCAATGGCGGCGAGGAGGCCGTCCTCGATATCGAGAAACCCGGCCCCGCCCCCTCGCTCCGCGTCGGCTCGCAGCCGGCCGAGCGCGTGGACGCCTGAGCGGAGACGACCGTGCCGGCTTACGTCGCCCTCCTGCGCGGGATCAACCTCGGCGGCCACAACAAGGTGCCCATGGGGGAGCTGCGGGCGCTCTGCAGGCGTCTCGGCCTCGAGGACGTGGCGACCTACATCCAGAGCGGCAACGTCGTGTTCTCGAGTCCCCTCGACGACAGGGCACAGTTGACCGGCGAGATCGAGAGCGCCATAGCCGCCGCCTTCGGTTTCGATGTGCCGGTCGTGCTGCGGTCGGAAGCGCAGCTCGGCGGCGTCCTCGGGTCGAACCCGTTCCTCCAGGCGGGCAGGGAGGAGACGGTGCTCTCGGTCGGGTTTCTTGCCGCGGAGCCGGAGCCGGCGCGCCTCGGCGTCCTCCTCGCCCATCCGCTCGCGAGCCCTCCGCCCGGCGGGGACGAGTTCGTCGTCCGCGGCCAGGAGGTCTTCCTGCATCACCCGAACGGGTACGGCCGGTCGAAGCTGACCAACAGCTACTTCGACCGCAAGCTCGGGACCGTCGTGACCGTGCGCAACTGGCGCACGGTCACGACGCTGTGGGAGATGTCACGAGGCGTGGGTAGGTGAAGCCGGACGAATCGGTTTCCCGCCGGCTCTCGCCGCAGCTACGGTGACGCCCGTGACCGAGGGGTCCGGCGCCTGGGTCGAAGCCAGACGGAGGTGAGCTCATGACGGCTCCCGAGCTGTTCACCGCGGAGGCGTACGGTCCCGACATCTACACAGAGGCGCCCGGCGCAAGCGACACGCTGGCCAACCTCGGGCCGCTGCGGCCGCTGGCGGGAGTCTGGGAGGGCAGGAAGGGAATCGACGATCACCCGGTCGCCGAGGGCACGGAGATCGACGCCTTCGTCGAGCACTACGAGCTGCAGCCGATCGACCGGCAGACGAACGGGCCACAGCTGTTCTACGGACTGCGATACCACACGCACCTCGTGAAGCCCGGCGAGGTCGAGACGTTCCATGACCAGGTGGGCTACTGGCTCTGGGAACCGGCTGCCAGCTCCGTGCTCTTCACCTTGGCCATCCCGCGCGGTCAAGTGCTGCTGGCGGGAGGAAGGGCCGAGGCCGATGCCACCGAATTCGAGGTATCGGCCGCCCTCGGCGGGGAGTTCTATGGCATCGCCTCCAACCCGTTCCTCGATCGGGCGTTTCGTACGACGAGCTTCCGCATGACGGTGACCGTCAACGGCGATGGCACGTGGTCCTACGACGAGGAGGCGATGCTCCTCATCCCGGATCGCTCCGAGCCCTACCGACACACCGACCGCAACACCCTGACGAGGGTGGGGCTGCCGTCGCCCAACCCGCTTGCTCTTGTTGGAACCGCCACCGCCGGCGCCAGCCTCGGCATCGGCGACCTCCGAAAGGAAATGGGGAACCTGTCATGAACCACTTGCTGCGGGAGCTCGCCCCCGTGACGGAGGCGGCCTGGGAGCAGATCGATGCGGAGGCGGCCCGGTCGCTCAAGCACTTCCTTGCGGCCCGACGTCTCGTGGACTTCGAGGGTCCTCGCGGTTTCGAGCACTCGGCCGTCGACCTCGGTCGTACGGAGCCGCTCGAGAGCGGTCCGCTCGCTCACGTCGACGTGGCACGCCGCAAGGTGCTGCCCCTTCTCGAGCTGCGTGCCGGCTTCGCTCTGGAGCGCGCCGAGCTGGCGGCCGCCGACCGCGGCGGCACGGATCTGGACCTCACTGCCGTTATCGACGCCAGCCGTTCGGCCGCCCTGGCGGAGGATGGTCTCATCTTCCACGGGTACGCGCCGGGCGGCATCGACGGCATCGGGCCGTCGTCCCCCCACGACCCGGTTCCCATCAGCGACAACTACAGCGAGTATCCTGGCCACGTCGCCAAAGCGGTGGCGACGCTGAGAGTGGCTGACATCGCCGGGCCATATGCCATCGCCCTCGGCGCCCGCTGCTTCACCGGCGTCACCGAAACCACCGAGCACGGTGGCTACCCCGTCTTCGAGCACCTGCGCCAAATCCTCGGCGGCCCGGTCGTGTGGGCGCCCGCCGTCGACGGCGCCGTCGTGCTCAGCCAGCGGGGCGGCGACTACGAGATAACGGTCGGGGAGGACTTCTCCATCGGGTACGCCGCCGCCGACGCCACGACGGTGGAGCTCTACATCGAGGAGACCCTCGCCTTCCGCATCAACACGCCCGAGGCGGCGGTGGCGCTGACCTACAGCTGACAGGATCCCCGGCCCGCCCCGGAGGGTCCCGAGGCCCGGGCCTGCCGGCGAGCCGGCGTGGGCAGTCTCTCTAGAGCGAGATCGTCAGCGGCCCCACCAAGCTGGCGATGCCGGCGGTCCGCCGGCCCTGGCGCAGAAAGTTGGCGTCGAGCCCGTTC